>JANQSV010000267.1 GCA_028279115.1 Pseudomonadales bacterium | reverse complement strand
GATTTCCTTCTCCTACGCGGTGTTGGGACCCATTTTTGCGCTCTGCCGTCCGGTCGGCGCGATTCTGAGCGCGATCACGGCAGGCCTGCTGGTAAATTCCATGGATCGCGAAGAAGAAGAGATTGCGGAAACCGCGACCGCCTCGGGGCATTGCTGCGCATCCGAACAACAGGAAGAGGAACAGATGCCGCCGCTTGGCGAGCGGTTCGTCAATGCAATCACTTACGGCTATGGCGCCATGATTGCCGACACCGCCAAGTGGCTTGCCATTGGCCTTGGCGCGGCGGCGCTCATAACGGTGCTCGTGCCGCAATCTTTCTTCCTGCAATGGGGCAACGGCCTGATGGCGATGATCGTCATGGTGATCGTCGGGCTGCCCATGTATATCTGCGCCACCGCCTCGACTCCCGTGGCCGCCGGATTCCTGTTCGCCGGCATCTCTCCCGGAGCGGCGCTCGTGTTCATGCTCACCGGGCCGGCGACCAATATCGCCACCATGGGAGTAATCAGGGAGCAGATGGGTACGCGTTCGCTGATCGCCTATCTGGTCGGGGTGATCGGCGCCGCCATCGCTTGCGGGCTGTTGCTGAACGAATTGTACGAGTGGTTCGGCTGGCCGCTGCAACTTTCCGCCATGGCGCACGGCGAAAGCTGGTCCTGGTGGCGGCATGGCCTGGCGATCATTCTCACAGCTCTGGTGTTGAGGGTGTGGGTGAAGCCCGGTCGGCGCAGCCGGCAAGAAGCGCCGCTTCTTGAAGGGTGAGACCCGGTCGGCGCAGCCGACGAAAGGCAAAGCTTTTCGAGGGCCGAACGACTCGCCATGGATGGCGGGACTGGGGGTAGTCGAAGTCGCTGAAGCCGCGCCAGGGATGGCATGAACGACATTGCCGAATCCCGGAAAGATTCTGCGACTACGCTTCGCTGCGCGCAGAATGACGAAGGGGGTGCTTCGCTGCGCGCAGCATGACGGTTGGGGAGGCGCCGCGGCTGCCGTCCTCCGCCAGGCGGGCAAGCACGTGCTTCGCTGCGCGCGGAATGACGGTTGGGGAGGCTGATCGTTCAGTCCGAAGCAAACCGGTCGACTCGAGCGACGATCTGCTGGAGCTCGTCGAGTACGAACATCCAGTCGGCCATATCGGGCAGCGTGGCAAGCGCATGGCGGGTCAGGCGTTCGTAATGGCCGATGAAGCGGCGTAATTGCGCTTCGTTCATGATCGCCGAACCCGTCGCTCCGGCGCTTTCGCGCAGTCTTTTCTCCTGCAGGCCGCGCCAGCGATAGACGCTGTCGAAGTGGGGCGCGCAGAGGAAAATCAGGCGGTCGAGGGGGTCGAATACGCGTGTATGGTATTCCGCAATCCGGTCGTTGACGAAGCGGCGCCAGACGCCATCCGGATCCTCTTCGGCTTCAAGAGTATTGACGGGTGGTTCGAGTTCTTCCCGTGCCTGGGGGGCGAGCCCGACAAACCAGCCTTCGAGCAGAATCAGATCGGGCCGCCCGCCGTTCCATGCCACGGGTTCGATGCGATCGTCGACGGACTTGTCGAATACCGGCAATGAGACCGCGTCGCCGTCACCGACCCGGGTCAACTCGTCCAGAACTGAAACGAGCAATTCCAGATCGTGGGTTCCGGGCGCGCCGCGAGTCGCGAGCAATGGATGCACTGTTTCAGCGAGTTCCTTCCGCCCGGCCTGGCTCAGATAGAAGTCGTCGACCGACAGCGAAACCGTGCGCAATTCCCAGCTTGCCAGCAAGCGCGGCAGCAAGGCCGTCAGCGTGGTCTTGCCGCTGCCCTGGGCGCCGCTGACCCCGATTCGCAGGGGCCGGGAAGAACCGGCGGCAAGGTCTCGCAGAATCCATGCAAGCGGCAGGATCCAGTTCCTGATCTGTTCCCGATAGCTTGCGGGAAGGCCTTGCTCGGTGACAAAGCCGTCGATCGATTCGTCGGGAAATTCAGACTCCATGTTGTCTTCCGATTCCAGCTAATCCCGTCCCGGTCGCGGAGCACAGCTCCGCGCCGGTTCGACCACCCGCGAAGCTCCGCTTCGCAAACACTTGCCTCCACCCTCGAAAATATATTGCCCGAGCGCCGCGGACAACCGCTCCCCCGCGGCACGGAGATGTGCTCCCGGATTCAATGGCGCAAGCCATTGAATCCGGGAGCAAAACAAGACCGCGCTTTTGTTTTGCGGCGCTGAATAACTCCGGAGATGGAGTTATTCAGAATAAACCCGGTCACGCCGGTATGTGATAAGGTTGCCTTCCTGAGCCTTCTTTTTCCATGCCGCTTGAACAAGATTCGATGCTGGGGTCCCTCTATTCCGATCGTCCGATCGCGGTTTCTCCCGCGCTGGCGGCGACCATCGGTCTGGAGGAAGCGGTCATGGTGCACGTGCTCGCCGAACTGCTGACATTCCGCGCCGCCGAGCGGCTCAAATCACATCCGAACCTCGATTTCGTGCTGCTGAGCGAGGCCGACGCCGGACGGTTTTTCCCGTTCTGGAAACCAGCGGACATCGACCGCATCCGCCTGAAGTTGATGCAACTCGACATGCTCGTCTACGAGCCGCATCCCGCGCAGGAGGGCGCCGCCTGGTACGCCTTGCAGCGTATGGACAGCGCCCCGCGGCAGCAAAGCCGGGTGCGCAGGCGGCGCGGCACGACCGGCCCCATTCCGCCGGACTGGCAGCCCGATGCGCAATGGATCACGCAATGCCGCCAACAGAATATTCCGGAAGACTTCGTTCATGCCCAGGTTCCGCGTTTCGTGCTGTATTGGCGCGAACGCGGCGAAGCGCGATTTTCCTGGGGTAACGAGTTCTACCGGCACGTGCTGAAACTCTGGCGCGAAGAACAGACCGCCTCCGGCGCCCGTGAGCGTTTCGGAGAAATGAGCTGGGATTGGCAACCCGATGATGTCGCCATGGGCATACTGTTGCACGATGGCGTCAATCGCAACTTCATCGAGGACGCGATTCCCGAGTTCGTCCTGTACTGGATGGAGCGCGGCGTG
>JANQSV010000139.1 GCA_028279115.1 Pseudomonadales bacterium | reverse complement strand
TTTTCTTCCAGCACGTTGCCGATATCGCCGTTCAGCTTGGCGCGGGTGAATTCGTGACCGATGATTTCGACGCCTTCGGGAAAGGCCTGGTTGCCGTGGGCGTGGTCGAAATGGTAGTGGCTGTTAACGAGATAGCGTACGGGCTTGTCGGTGACGGCCGGGATCGAATCGATCAGCGCCCGGGCGGCGGCCGGGGTGACGTGGGAATCCACCACCAGGGTGTCGAATTCGCCGACGAGCACCATGGCGTTGCTCATGGTATGAACGGCGCCGGTCCCCATGACGTGCCAGACGCCCTCGGCCACTTCCTCGAAGCGGTGCGTGTCGGATTCGACCACGCGCTCCTGGGCGGCGATCTGCCCGGCGGCGAGACCCGCGAGCAGCAGGCACAACCAGCGTATTCCGATCATCGTCGTTTTCATCGGTACTCCTCGTTGGCAAGGTCCGGAATTTCTGCGGATAACATTAGCCCAGCCAATGATTACTGTAAACCGAACTGGGGCTCGGTCCGCCGCTGACGGGGCGGGTGTATGCAGCGCTTTTTCAGCTTGCACGGCGCGAGTCTCCGTCTGGCGGGCGGGATATAGCGGGCGTGCGAGGCAGGATGCCGAGCCCGAAGCCTACAGGGGTGAAGGCAAGCGTGTATGGAGCGCAGCTTCATGCGCAGCCGGAACGACGCCAAGCTGTGCTTGGTGGCTGGACCGTATTTACGGCGTCCGCTACATCCCGCCCGGCAGACGGCGACGGATCGAGGCCACTATCCACGAATATATGGGGCAACCGCGGCTTGTTCGCGGAGGAGGTATTTTTGGACTTTGCCGGTCGAGGTTTTCTTGATCGGGCCCCAGACGACCTTTTTCGGCATCTTGAAGCCGGCGAGTTCGGAGCGGCAGTAGGCGACGAATTCCTGCCCGGTCATTTCCTCGCCGTCTTTCAGACAGACGAAGGCGCAAGGCACTTCGCCCCATTTCTCGTCCGGCGAGGCCACCACGGCGGCCTCGAGGATCTTGGGATGGCGGAACATCACGGATTCGAGTTCGAGCGAGGAGATGTTCTCGCCGCCGGAGATGATGATGTCCTTGGAGCGATCCTTGATCTGGCAATAGCCGTCCTCGTACCAGACCGCCAGGTCGCCGGAATGGAACCAGCCGCCCCGGAACGAAGCCTCGGTGGTGCGCGGGTTTTTCAGATAACCCTTCATTACCAGGTTGCCGCGCATGAAGATTTCGCCCATGGATTCGCCGTCTTTCGGGACGGGCTCGAGCGTTTCCGGGTCCGCCACCATGAGTTCGTCCTGCAAGGGCGCGCGCACGCCCTGGCGCGCGAGCATCCCGGCGCGTCCGTCCACGTCGAGCTCGGCCCATTCGTCCTGGGGTTCGCAAACGACGCAGGGGCCGTAGGTCTCGGTCAGTCCATAGGCGTGGACGACTTCGAATCCCATGTTCTCCATGCCGGCGATCACCGCGGCCGGCGGCGCGGCGCCGGCGGTCATGGCGCTGACCCTGTGCCCGATGCCCTCGCGCAGTTCCGCGCGGGCGTTTATCAGGGTATTGAGCACCACGGGGGCGCCGCAGAAATGGGTGACCTTGTGGCGCTTGATGGCCTCGAATATCGCCTCGTCGCGCACGTGGCGCAGGCAGACGTTCACGCCGGCGACCACCGCCAGACTCCAGGGGAAGCACCAGCCGTTGCAATGGAACATGGGCAGCGTCCACAGATAGACCGGATGCGCCGTCATCTTCCAGCACAGCACGTTCGAAACGGCGTTCAGATAGGCGCCGCGATGATGAAACACCACGCCCTTGGGGTCGCCGGTAGTGCCCGAGGTGTAGTTGAGCGTGATCGCCTGCCATTCGTCCCCGATCTGGAAACAACGATAGTCCGGATCTCCGGTGGCGATGAACGCTTCATAGTCCTGCTCGCCGAGCAATTCGCCGCCTTCGTAGTAAGGGTCGTCGATATCGATCACGAGAATTTCGTGTTCGACGATTTCCAGCGCCGCCTTGATCGTGGCGCTATGCTCCCGGTCTGTGAACAGCACCCTGGTCTCGGCGTGGCCGAGGATGAATGCGATGGCCTTCGGGTCGAGCCGGGTGTTGAGCGCGTTCAGCACAGCGCCGATCATCGGCACGCCGAAATGCGCCTCGAAAGTTTCCGGCGTGTTGGCGCCCATGAAGGAAACCGTGTCGCCCTCGCCGACGCCGATGCGGGCCAGGGCCGAAGCGAGCAGGCAGCAGCGCGCATAGGTCTGCGACCAGGTGTAGGTCGTGTCGCCATGGACGATCGAAGTCCGGTCCGGGTACACGCTCGCGCAGCGTTCGATGAAACTCAGCGGCGTGAGATGCGCGAAATTGGCGGCATTCTTGTCGAGCGACCGTTCGTAGATATTCTCGCTGTTCATAGATACTCGTTTCCTTC
>JANQSV010000255.1 GCA_028279115.1 Pseudomonadales bacterium | reverse complement strand
CGCGATCGAAAGGCTCGACTGCTTCGAGACGCTGACGGCGCGCGGGGCTACACCAGCCCAGGCCGACGTGCAAGCTGCCGAGGCGCCTCCCAGGCAGATTCCGGACACCAGCCAGGATCGGTTGGAAAACGTCGGCGCCGAGCAATTGCCTGATAACCGCCGGGAAGAGCAGACGCGGGAGCGGGACGACATCGGCGCGACCGTAACGGAAGTCAGCGAAGGTCCGCGCGGAAATCTCGTTTTTCATCTGGAAAACGGCCAGATCTGGCGGCAGATCGAAGCCCGTTACGTGCCCCTGCCCGCGAATGCGCCATTTACGGTGCAGATTTCCCGGGGATTGTTCGGCGAGTATCGGCTGCGCGTGGATGGCGAGGGGCGGCTCGTACGAATCCGTCGTGTGCAATAATCGGCGGCGTGCAAAGACTCGACATCAGCCAGAGTACTTCCTCGCTGTTCGGTACGATCCTGGTCGCCCATGACTGGCCCGACAGCGAGGAACTCAACCGGCAGCTCGCCGAATTGCTGCTGGCGAAAGAACAATCGCTTGCCCGAAAGGGCGAGAATCGTTCCAATGCCGGCGGCTGGCAGTCGCCGGGCAACCTGATCGGTTGGACCGATGCGCCGGTCAAGGAACTGAAACGGCGCATCGAGACCATCGTCTTCAATCTCACCGACCGGATCATTCGCGACCGCGACCGGCAGCGCCAGTTCCGCCTGCTCATCGACGCCTGGGGCAACGTCAACCGCAACGGCGACTACAACGTCGTGCATACGCACCCGAATTGCATGTGGTCGGGCGTCTACTACGTGACCAGGGGCAATCCGGACCCCTCGATTCCGCAAAACGGGCTGCTGGAACTGCTCGACCCGCGCGAGGCGGCCAATTACCTCCAGATTCGCAACACGATCCTCGACGGCCGCGAATTCATCGAAAACGTACCTGGCCGCATGCTGCTATGGCCAAGCTGGATGAAGCATATGGTCCATCCCTACACAGGCAGCGGCGAACGAATCTCCATCGCTTATAACGTCAACGTGGTGGAAGAAACCCCGGGCGCTTAGTTTTTCATGGAACGAAGTAAAGTTTCAGACTCTCATTTGGAATTCTGTCAGGTCGTGCATGCCATCCCTGATGGGACTTCATCGACCTCGACTGGCCCCAGTCTCGACATCCTGTCGAGCCGTTCGGCCCTCGAAAAGCTTCGCTTTCCGTCGGCTTCGCCGACCGGGCCTCACCCAGCCAGCGCTCTGGCGTGATGGCGGATGTGGTCCACAATGAAGGTGGCGATGAAAAAATAGCTGTGATCGTAGCCGGGATGCATGCGCAAGGTCAGCGGATGCCTGGCCGCGGCGCAGGCTTTTTCGAGCAATTCCGGTTTGAGTTGTTCCTTGAGAAAGCTGTCGCCCTGGCCCTGGTCGACCAGGATGGGCAGGCGTTCGGTGGCGCCGGCAATCAGTTCGCAGGCATCGTAGTTGCGCCATTGGTCCCGGTCCGGGCCGAGATAGTTGCCCAACGCCTTTTCACCCCAAGGGCATTGCATGGGCGCGCAAATCGGGGCGAAAGCGGAGACCGATTTGTATTTGCCGGGGTTCTTGAGCGCAATGGTGAGCGCGCCGTGGCCGCCCATGGAATGACCCATGATCGAGCTGCGTTCGACATTCAGCGGAAGGTCGCTCGCCGCCAGCACGCACGGCAGTTCATCGACCACGTAATCGTACATGCGATAGTTCGCCGCCCACGGCGGCTCAGTGGCGTTGACATAGAAGCCCGCACCAAGGCCAAAGTCCCAGGCGCCGTCGGGATCGTCGGGAACCCCGTCGCCCCTGGGACTGGTATCGGGGCAAACAATGGCGACGCCGGCTTCCGCGGCATAGCGCTGGGCGCCGGCCTTCTGCACGAAATTATCGTCGGTGCAGGTCAATCCCGACAGCCACCAGACCACTGGCACGAGGCCCTTAGCCGCCTGGGGCGGCAGATAGACCGAGAACGTCATCTCGCAGCCGAGTACTTCGGAGCGGTGCTTCAACTTGAACTGCCTGCCGCCGAAGCAGGCAATGGATGAAACTGTCTCCGTATTCATTGAACCATACTCACTGCAATCCCGAAGAGATCCTGCGACAAAATGGCAGGACTGCCATTTTGGACGGCGCGTAGCGCCGCCCCGGAGGGGCGAGGGGCAAGGATGCCCCGAGTCACTTCGCCTCGCTTCACGCAGAATCTCAATACAACACCACGGAACGAATGCTTTCCCCCGCATGCATGAGATCGAAAGCCGTGTTGATCTCTTCGAGCGGCATGGTATGCGTGATCAGATCGTCGATATTGATCTTATCGTCCATGTACCAGTCGACGACCCGTGGCACGTCGGTTCTCCCGCGGGCGCCGCCGAACGCCGTGCCGCGCCAGACGCGGCCGGTGACGAGCTGGAACGGCCGCGTGGCGATCTCCTGCCCCGCGCCCGCCACGCCGATGATCCAGGATTCGCCCCAGCCCTTGTGGCAGCACTCGAGCGCTTGGCGCATGACTTCGACATTGCCGATGCATTCGAAACTGTAATCGACGCCGCCGGTAAGCTGGACGATATGGTCGACGACATTGTCGACATCCTTCGGATTGACGAAATCGGTCATGCCGAATTGCCGGCCGAGGGCTTCGCGTTTCGGATTGATGTCGACGCCGATGATGCGGCTGGCGCCGGCGAGCCGGCAGCCCTGGATCACGTTCAGGCCGATGCCGCCGAGGCCGAATACCGCCACGGTCGAGCCCATTTCGACCTTGGCTTCAAAGATGACGGCGCCGACGCCCGTTGTGACGCCGCAGCCGATATAGCAGATCTTGTCGAAAGGCGCGTCCTCGCGGACCCTGGCCACGGAAATCTCGGGCAGCACGGTGAAATTGGAGAAAGTCGAACAGCCCATGTAATGCAGCAGGGGCTTGCCGTCGAGCGAAAAGCGGCTGGTGCCGTCGGGCATCACGCCCTGGCCCTGGGTGGCGCGCACGGCCTGGCAGAGATTGGTCTTGGGATGCAGGCAATATTCGCAGGTGCGGCATTCGGCGGTGTAAAGCGGAATCACGTGATCGCCGGGCTTCACCGATTTCACGTCCGCTCCCACCTCGACCACAACGCCGGCGCCTTCATGGCCGAGAATCGCGGGGAAAGCGCCTTCCGGATCTTCGCCGCTGAGCGTGAACGCGTCGGTATGGCAGACTCCGGTGGCCTTGAGTTCCACCATGACCTCGCCCGCCTTCGGGCCTTCGAGATCGACTTCACAGATTTCCAGCGGCTCGCCCGCCGCGAAGGCTACTGCAGCTCGTGTTTTCATTGTTTGCGCCCCCAACGAGTGTTTCCGAGGCAATGTTGCACACATGGCTGCCTTCCTGCAAGGGCGAGTCGCATGTGGCGCGGTCCAACTTTTAGAGTGTCAAACAATAGCTCGCATGGCCGATACCGCCTGTATGCCCGCTGTTTGAGCTCGCAAGTTTGGGAGCTTCGCGCGCGGCCTTAACGTATCAGGTGGGAAAAAGGAGGTTGTTGAGCACCAATTGACTATATTTCGCGTTGTATCGATAAATCATGGCATGTATGACTTGAAATTAGGGACAGAGACATGGCGCAAAATACACAGATTGAGTGGACGGACGCGACCTGGAATCCCGTGACGGGGTGTACTCAGATTGGCCCAGGCTGCGACAACTGTTACGCAAAGCGGTTTGCGGAGCGATGGCGTGGACTTGAAGGTCACCCTTACGAGCAGGGATTCGACCTTCGACTATGGCCGGAGCGCCTTGAGCAGCCTGTCCAGTGGAAGAAGCCGCGGATGATCTTCGTAAACTCGATGAGTGACCTGTTTCACAAGAATATCGACCGGCGTTTCGTGGACCGCGTCTTTGACACAATGGAAGGCGCTAACTGGCATATCTATCAGATACTCACCAAGCGCAGTTCGCTCATGCATCGATACGTTGAAAATCGTTACCGTGATAAGCAAGTCCCTGATCATATCTGGCTCGGCGTCTCTGTCGAAGATGCAGCCCACACTGGCCGCATCCACCATCTGAGAAGGATTAACTCTAGAGCTCGATTTATTTCGTTTGAACCGCTTCTAGGTCCGATAGGACCAGTAGACTTGTCCGGCATCGCATGGGCTATCGTAGGTGGCGAGAGCGGCCCAGGAGCGAGAGCGATGGAACCGTCTTGGGCAATCTGCCTGCGAAACCGATGCCGAGAGGCTGGTGTTGCTTTCTTCTTCAAGCAATGGGGTGGGGCACGGCCCAAATCCGGAGGGAGACTTCTTGATGGCGAAGAATGGAACGGCTTCCCCTGGCAAATTGTGCCCAAGGATATTGTTGATTCATTGAGGGGAAAGAGAGCTGCATGAATCACGCAACAGATAACTATCGCGGACGCGAGCAATCCTACATTAAACACACCTTTCTCATTCGCTACTTAAAGGAGGCTGCATTTAAGATATTCCAGCGACGCTCGCGCGTGTTTAATTTTGTGGATGCCTTTGCTGGACCATGGAATGTCGCGGACGAAAGTGACTATTCTGATACGTCTTTCGACCAAGCTCTACGTACTCTTGATGAAGTAAAAAGTCATTTGCAATTGATCGGTCGAGGAGATCTTCATATTCGATTTTGTCTATGCGAAAAACGTAGAGACGCGGCTAGACTACTACGCCAGTATGCCAAAGAAAGAAGAAATTTTGAAATCCATGTCTTTCAGGGCAAATTTGAAAATCATCTATCCCCTATAGCGTCTGCTTGCTCCGACGGCTTTACATTTACTCTTATCGATCCTACTGGATGGGATATCGATTCAGGCCCAATCTTTGATTTCTTGCGTGATCGAAACGGGGAGTTTATGCTGAATTTCATGGCCGAGCATGTCAATCGACACGCTGGATACGATGCAGTCCAAGCTTCGTTCGGTCGATTTCTCGCTTCAAGCGAATGGCGTCAAGACTTTCTTCGGTTACCGGATGAATTGAACAACGAGCAAAAAGTGCTTCGTCTTTTACGAAGAAAAATTAAGTCAGTGGAGGCCGCCTCCTTTACGCCTCATTTCCAGATTCTAAAGCCGAACCAAGAGCGGGTGAAGATGCGCCTACTGCTTGGCACTAACTCAGGCCACGGAGTTGAAGTTTTCCGAAATGTACAATCCCAGATTGAACGCGAAGAAACTAAGTTGCGTAGTCAGATGGATGAAGGCAGATTAGGGGGAAATTTGTTCCCCATAGATGAAATCGCACAGGATAAGCAAGATATTTCCGGAATGGGTAGCGCGAAATTTCGAAACAAGGCAAGGAATCAGATAATTGAGATATTGTCTAAACGCAAATCCGTAAATTTTTCTAATCTTGCAATCAACATCATGGAAGAGGTTTCAATGCGCAAGACACATATTAACAAACTTCTAAAGAACATGAAGAATGAAGGGAGTATTGAATACGAACTTCCTTCCCAAAAGAGAGTGCCTCAGCCAGATACTGTGATTTACTTACCAAAGAAGTAATCAATCCATTTCTTCAGCAAAGCTGTCAGCACCTATTGTGCAGTTTTAGACAACATGTAATTTCTGCTTAGAACAATTCGAATTGTCTTGCGCTATTGTGGCGATCCGCTTCGGGCAACAGTTCAGCGATCGCGCCTGCTGGAACGTTGCCCAATTCTTTCGGCTCCAGTTTGTGCAAACCACCACCGTAGACGCGGCTTTCCCCAAGCATTGCCCTCGGACAGATTTCGTTAAGGTATTCCCAAACGCGCCGTTTGAGTTCCGGTCGATCCTGCATAATTCGGGCAATGGGCTCCTGTGGATACAACATCAGATAGACATTGGCTGCTGTCGCGCAGGAATCGTTGAGGATAAAACGAAACGGACGACCACTCTTTTTGTCTCCGCGACCGAGGTACGTACAGACAAAAGGAGCCGGCGGACGGCGCTCCTGTCTGTACCATGGAGCTCGATGCCGGCAGATATAGCGTGCGGCTATGCCGGCCTTTTTTCCTTGTTCCAAATACGCCCACAATTTGGGGTGATCCTTTTCGATCTCGGCTTCTGTCCAAGGTGGATCAAGAAGAAACAATCTCCTATCCAACAGAGGATTACCGTCCCGATCACCCCTGATTTCATCACCGGGAAGGTGGCGTGGGCTCGGCAAAATTGGCTTGAATGCTTCCAGCGGCAGTCCTCTTTGCTCGATTTCCCGGACCGTCAGAATAAAGAAGCCATTGTTGCCTGTCGCCAGTCCTCTCTTGATTTTGAAAAAGTCGCTTAGAATCGGGCCATTTCTAATCTCGGTCTCATCTTTTGCCGGGTACCGGGTCCATTTGGACTCACGGCGCAGGTTTTCGGTGGAGACCAACTTTTCCATCTTGGGCGTATCTAGCGTTCCGCCATAAGTAAATCGCACTTGGTGGTCATGGGGAGGAGGCTCGTTCTTAATCCAGACCACAGCAGAAGATACCAGTGCGTCGCGGAACTGCGCATCCTTCGGATCAAATCTGTGGATATGCAGCAGCGTCACTTCGTCGAGCAGGTAACGCTTTACGGACCTGCCGTAATTGACGTCCATGAACTCGCTCGGGATTAACCAGCCTGCCAAGCCTTCTTTTGTCATCCAGGCATGGCTCAAGCCGAGGAAATAGCAGTACAGACCGGCAAGCCCGCTGAATTCCGCACCGCAAATCTCCTTGACACGTAATTGGAGGCGTCGCTTATCGCTGCTATCGATATGATGATGTCTGACGTAGGGCGGGTTGCAAATCAGCAAATTGAATTTCTTTGAAGCCTCGGGTTCCACACTGCGCGTGAAATCTTCAAGCCGGACTTCAAGCCCCGTCTCGTTCCATAGTTCGACTGCTGGAACCCCGTAATGACGATCGATCTCGAAACCCGCGGCCGAATGGACGCTGGCTCCGGGAAATTCTGCAAGCAGAGCCGAATAGAACGCTCCGGTTCCAAGTGCGGGATCAAGGAACCGTACTTTCTCCCCACGATCAAGGACGGTTCGCGCATAGCCGAGCATTTCGACTGCGAGCTTTGTTGGGGTTGCGAACTGACCCATCCGATTGCGCTCGAACGTATCCTTTTCGGCATCAAGCCGACCCTGAAGTTCCAGCCGTCGTGATTCTAATTCCGTTACCATTTTTCCCACGCGCTAAAGCCCAAATTCCCTGAAATCATCAATACGATGCTCCCATACCCAATCTATACCTTCGGCAGCTTCATATCCAAGATAACCACTATCGAAATATCCGCAGAGGAAAAGGACGAATCGCACACTCTCGCCGTAATTGGCGCGCAATTGTTTCACCTTCGTGGCTTCCTCCTTGCGCCGCTTGTTCACATTAGTGAAATCACCGGCAGATTTGGCTTCAATCAGCAATGGAAAATCCCCAACCCTGGCCATTCTCGGCATAACCACAGCGTCCACGGGCAATTTTATAGACTTGCCCGAATCCTGCTGGAAAACGGGCACATTCAGCTGGAAGGTATATGTGCCCGGCGTCATTTCGGCAATTCCTGCGACGTCCCTTAAGGACACATACCGATACCTCTCGCCTGACAGCCAATCACCTATCGCAGATAGCTGACGTTGTTCTTGAGCGTTTCTGATGATGGGATTGGCTTCGGCCCCGCACAGGCGATCCGCCACGATCGTCGCAGCCCGATAAAGTTTCTTTTCGCTTGGACCTTTCTCACGCCCCAATCAGACAAATAGACCGGGATCGGCTAATCGAACAATGATTTCGCCTATCTTCCTCAAGTCACGGTCTAATTCCTGCCGCCCCATGCGCGGAGGCAGACAATGATCTTTTTCCATCCTCTCGACTAGATTGCTGGACACGCCAGCGAGGCCGACGAGTCGGTCCCTCGCAAGTGGCGGACACGTGGACATCCGAAGCGTAGGCAATACAGATGGCTTCGTCCGCAATAGCTCCACGCCCACATCGGTGAGGTTCCGAGTCGCCGCGAACGTCTCCTGAACGTCCTTTGTAGTCTGCTCGCGAGTTTTCCGGAATGCCTCCGGCGCGAACCGCATGAACCAGTCGTTATACATGTCCACTGAAAGCGCAGTATCCTCATTCCAACGATCCGGCTTGTTGTAGTTAACCGCCATTGCCAGTTGCTTCACCCTGTTAGCTTGCCGCCCCGAGGGGGCAGACGAAATACTAGTCCACTGCCGCATGATACGCCAAAGTTTGGAGCGAATTTGTGCGCCGGTGTACGGGCTCGAATACCTGTCGGTCGCAATTCTTAGCCGTGAGTCAATTGACGGGACACATTCCGCCCATTAATCTTGGCCGGCTATCCAACTTCCCGAAACGAGGCACAAGACAATGACACGCAAGCTGCACAAGTCGCTACTCGCATTCTTCTTCCTCCTGGCATCGACCAGCACCCTTGCCCAGGACGAGTCACTGATGACTTATGACATGGCCATGCAGGCGATGGCCGCGACGGAAGCCTATGCCCGCGATCAGGGCTGGAACGTCACTATTCTCATCACCGACCAGATGGGCAATCCGGTTATGCTGCATCGCATCGACGGCGCTGGCGGACGCACTTTTGAGTTCGCTTCCCGCAAGGCGCTGGTGGTGAACGAAACCGGAATTTCCTCCGGTGAATACGGCCAGCGGGACGGAGCCGGC
>JANQSV010000228.1 GCA_028279115.1 Pseudomonadales bacterium | reverse complement strand
ACAGGAAAAATCTCGCCGACCCACAGATGTGAGTCGTCGTCGGGCAGGGTGTGTGTTGCGGGCGTGCGAGGCAGGACGCCGAGCCCGGAGCCTACAGGGACGTATTTACGGCGGCCGCTGTACCGCCCACAGCCCAACGGCGACGGGTCTAAGCCACTAACTTCAAGAAACCATGAAAAGTAAACTGCCGGAGGTTGGCACTACGATATTTACCGTGATGTCGCGGATGGCGGCGGAGTGCGGGGCGATCAATCTGTCGCAGGGGTATCCGGATTTCGATTGTCCGGAGCGGTTGCGGGAGTTGGTGGCGGCGCGGTTGAATGGGGGCTGCAATCAGTATCCGCCGATGGCCGGCGTAATGGAGTTACGCGAGCGAATTGCCGAGAAAGTGGCCGCGCATTATGGGTTTAGTCCTGACCCGGAGACTGAGATCACCGTCACCTCCGGCGCCACCGAGGCTGTGTTCGATGCCGTGCAGGCTGTTGTGCATTCCGGCGATGAAGTGATCATGTTCGATCCCGCCTACGACTGCTACGAGCCTGCTGTGCAACTTGCCGGCGGCAAGGCGGTGCGCTTGCCGCTGACCCAGCCTGACTACGGCGTCGACTGGGATCTGATTGCGGAGAGAATTACCGACCGCACCCGCATGATCATGATCAACAGCCCGCACAATCCCTGCGGCTCGATCCTCGAACCGGCCGATCTCGACCGGCTCGCCGAATTGATCCGGGGCGCCGGGATTTACGTGATGTCGGACGAGGTCTACGAACACATGGTGTTCGACGGCCTCCGCCATGCCAGCGTCGCCGCACATGAAGAACTGAGCGCATCGAGTTTCGCGATTTTCTCCTTCGGCAAGACCTACCACGCCACCGGCTGGAAGCTCGGCTATTGCATCGCCCCGCCCGCCTTGACCGAAGAATTCCGCAAGGTGCACCAGTTCGTCACCTTCACCAGTTCCAGTTTCGTGCAATACGCCATCGCCGATTTCATGGCCGAATGTCCTGAACACGCCTGGGAACTGCCGCGCTTCTATCAGCGCAAGCGCGACCTGTTTTGCGAATTGATGGCGCCTTCGCGGTTCCGTTTCACGCCTTCCAGGGGCACGTATTTCCAACTCGCGGACTATTCGGCGATTTCCGATCTTCCCGACCGGGAGTTCGCCGACTGGCTCACGCGCGAAATCGGCGTGGCGGCCATTCCCCTGTCGCCTTTCCATCGCACGCCTTCGGGCGCGCGCCATATCCGATTCTGTTTCTGCAAGGAAGACGCTACCCTTGAACGCGCGGCGGAAATTCTCCGCAGCCTGTAAGAGGCGTGGCAATGAAGGGGCGCACAGACCTCGATTTCCCGGCCCTGGCCGGACGCATTCGCGAATGGGGCAGCGAACTGGGCTTCCAGCAGGTTGGAATCACCGACATCGACCTGGAAAGTTACCGCGACCATCTCGAATCCTGGCTTGCCCGGCGGCATCACGGCGAGATGGCGTACATGGCGCGCAATCACGACAAGCGTTGCCATCCCGACAAGTTGCATCCCGGCGCGGCCCGCATCGTCAGCGTACGCATGGATTACGACCATGTGGGAGAGCAGTCGCTTGAGCCCATGGAGGAAGGGGATACCGCCTATGTGGCGCGTTACGCCCGGGGGCGCGACTATCACAAGATGATGCGCGTGCGCCTGCAGCGTCTGGCGGATCGGATCGAAGCCGAGGCGGGCGGTCATTCCTATCGGGCGTTCGTCGACAGCGCGCCGGTGCTGGAGCGGGCGATCGCGGAAAAGGCCGGGCTCGGCTGGGTCGGCAAGAACACCATGCTCATCAATCCCGAGGCGGGTTCGTGGTTCTTTCTCGGCGAACTGTTTACCGACCTGCCATTGCCCGTGGACGAGCCCGGCGGCGAACATTGCGGCACCTGCCGCGCCTGCCTGGACATCTGCCCCACCGGGGCATTCACCGGCCCGAACAGTCTCGATGCGCGCAAGTGCATTTCCTATCTGACGATCGAATTGCGCGGGCCGATCCCCGAAGAATTGCGCGAACCCATGGGCAACCGCATTTTCGGCTGCGACGATTGCCAGATCGTCTGTCCCTGGAACAAGTTCGCGCGTATCTCGGGCGAATCTGACTTCGCGCCAAGGCATCGGCTCGACACCGCCGGACTGCGCGAGTTGTTCGCCTGGACCGAAGAGGAGTTCCTCCGGCGAACCGCCGGCTCGCCGATCCGCCGCATCGGCTACGAATGCTGGCTGCGCAATATCGCCGTGGCCCTCGGCAACGCCCCGGCGAGCGAGGCAACCGTCGCGGCTCTGCGCGCCCGGCTCGACCATCCGTCGGAACTCGTCGGCGAACACGTCCGCTGGGCCCTAAGTCGGCAACTCAAATAAACGAAATCTTCCACAGCGTGAGTCGTTGCCGGGAAACGGGTGCGCAGCGGGCGTGCGAGGCGGGATGCCGAGCCCGAAGCCTGCGGGGGTGGAGGCAAGCGTGTATGAAGCGCAGCTTCATGCGCAGCCGGAGCGACGCCAAGCTGTGCTTGGCGGCTGGACGTATTCACGGCGTCCGCTGCACCCCCGCACCGCGGCAGCGGCGGTTCGAGGCCACTTAATGTCGGAAAACATGCCGCACACGCCGCTCGACTCGGCCGAAGCCATCAGCCGGGATCTGAGACGCCATTTCGAGATCACTCTCGGCCGGGACGAAATCGGCGAATCCCATCACTATCTGTATACCGCGCTCGCGATCACCGTGCGCGACCGCATGATCGGCCGCTGGCGCGCCACTCGCGAACGTTACCGGAAGGAAAAGGTCAAGCGCGTGAGCTACCTGTCCATGGAATTCCTGATGGGCCGCACCTTGACCAATGCCTTGCTCAACCTGCACATCGCGGACGAGGTGCGCGAAGCGGTCAAGGCATATTCCTGCCGGCTCGAACAACTGGAAAGCGAGGAGGCGGACGCCGGTCTCGGCAACGGCGGACTCGGACGTCTGGCCGCCTGTTTTCTCGACAGTTGCGCCACCCTGGAAATACCGGTGACCGGCTACGGCATCCGCTACGAATACGGAATGTTCCGCCAGACGATCGAGGACGGCAACCAGGTCGAGCAGCCCGACCCCTGGCTGCGTTACGGCAATCCCTGGGAGATCGAAAGTCCCGACGCCAGCAGGCGGGTGAAGTTCTTCGGCAGGCTCGAAAAACAACACGACGAGGCGGGCGAATTGCAGGTGCGCTGGGTCGATACCCTGGACGTGCTTGCCGTTCCCTACGACCTGCCGATTCCCGGCTACCGCAACGATACGGTCAACACCTTGCGCCTGTGGAAGTCGGAAGCCACCGATGTGTTCAATCTCGAGGAATTCAACGCCGGCAGCTATACCGACGCGGTCGCCGCGAAAAATCTCGCCGAACAGATCACCATGGTGCTCTATCCCAACGACGCCAGCGAGGCAGGCAAGGAATTGCGCTTGCGCCAACAGTACTTTCTGGCGTCGGCCAGCTTGCAGGACGTGATCTGGCGCTGGTCCCGGGACCACGGCGCGGATTTCAACGCCTTCGCGGAAAAATGCGTTTTCCAGTTGAACGATACCCATCCCACCGTGGCCATCGCCGAACTGATGCGCCAGCTCATGGACGAACAAGGGTTGGGCTGGAACGAAGCCTGGGAAGTCACCACGAACTGCATGGCGTATACCAATCACACCTTGCTGCCGGAAGCGCTGGAAGTGTGGCAGGTCGGCCTTTTCGAACAATTGCTGCCGCGCCTGCTCGACATCGTTCATGAAATCAATGCCCGTTTTCTGGCCGAAGTCGAAAAACGATGGCCCGGAGACAGTGATCGCCGCGAACGCATGTCGATCATCGGGAGCGGCGACCGGCCCGTCGTCCGCATGGCCTATCTCGGCATCGTCGGCAGTTTCTCGGTCAACGGCGTCTCCGCATTGCACAGCGATCTGCTGACCAGGACGCTGTTCCGCGATTTCTTCGAATTGTGGCCCGAAAAATTCAACAGCAAGACCAATGGCGTCACGCCGCGGCGCTGGCTGGCCCACTGCAATCACGGCTTGAGCAATCTGATAACTGAATCGATCGGCGACGGCTGGATTCGCGAACTGGACGAACTGGAAGGTCTCAGGGAATACGCGGAAGATGGCGAATTCGCCCGCCGTTTCATGACTGTGCGCCGCGGGAACAAGGAACGGCTGGCCGAGCTTGTGCGGCGCGAATGCGAAATCGAATTCGATCCCGGCTGGCTGTTCGACGTTCAGGTGAAGCGGATTCACGAATACAAGCGGCAACTGCTGAATGTGCTGCATATCATTCATCTGTATAACCGCATCCTGCGCGGCGACACCGCGGGCCTGCAGCCGCGCTGCTTCCTGATCGGCGGCAAGGCGGCGCCGGGCTATGTCATGGCCAAGCGCATCATCAAGTTGATCAACAACGTAGCCGCCGTGGTGAATCGGGAAACAGCCTGCGAGGACTGGCTGCGCGTGGCTTTCCTGCCGGATTACCGCGTCACTTCCATGGAAGTGATTTGTCCGGGGACCGATCTTTCGGAACAGATTTCCACCGCCGGCAACGAGGCCTCGGGCACCGGCAACATGAAATTCATGATGAACGGCGCGGTCACGATCGGAACGCTCGACGGCGCCAACATCGAAATCCTCGAAGCGGTCGGAAAGGAGAACTTTTTCCTGTTCGGCCTGACGGCAAGCGAGGTACGCGAGGCGCGCCTTGCATATTCGCCCGATGAAATCATCGCCGGCGACAGCGATCTCGCGCAGGTGATGAATCTGCTCAGGAGCGGGAGTTTCGATCTGGGCGAACCGGGCCAGTTTCAAGATATCATCGCCGCGATTCGCAGCCCCCATGAACCCTGGATGACCGCCGCGGATTTTCGCGGCTATGTCGACGCCCAGGAACGGGCGGGGGCGGCTTACGCGGACAAATCGCGCTGGTCGCGAATGAGCATTCTCAACGTGGCATCGAGCGGCCGCTTTTCCAGTGATCGTACTATCAGGGATTATCGGGACGGTATCTGGTACGCCGACAACGAAACCTGAATCACTGGAGGCAAAACCTTGAAAAATCCGATACAAGGCAGATCGCCCCGCAGCCGGCTTACGCGAGCCACCCTGGCCCTGATTCTCGCGGGAGGCCGCGGTTCGCGTTTGTACGAACTGACGAACTGGCGGGCCAAGCCGGCGCTCTATTTCGGCGGAAAATACCGCATCATCGATTTCCCGCTGTCGAATTGCGTCAATTCGGGCATTCGCCGCATCGGCGTATTGACCCAGTACAAGGCGCATTCGCTGGTGCGTCACCTGGTTCGCGGCTGGAGCCATTTCAAGAAGGAATTCGGCGAGTTCGTCGAAGTGCTGCCGGCTTCCCAGCGCTATTCCGACGACTGGTACCAGGGCACCGCAGACGCGATTTACCAGAATCTCGACATCATTCGCGCCGAACAACCGGAGTTCGTGCTGATCCTTTCCGGCGACCACGTTTACAAGATGGATTACTCGGCGATGTTGATGGATTTCGCCAAAAGCGGCGCCGACATGACGGTCTGCTGCCTGGAAGTGCCGTTGGAGGAGGCGGCGAATGCTTTTGGCGTCATGCAGGTCGATGAGAACAACCGCGTGATCGGTTTCGAGGAAAAACCCGCGAACCCAACTCCGATTCCCGGCAACGAAAGTCATACCCTGGCATCCATGGGCAACTACATTTTCCGTACCGAGTTCCTGTTCGAACAACTCATCAAGGATTCGCGCGATCCGGCATCGGGTCACGACTTCGGCAACGACATCATCCCGTCGCTGATCGACGATCACCATGTCAGGGCGTACGCTTTTCGCGACGAGGAAACCGGCGAGCGCGCCTATTGGCGGGACGTGGGCACGCTGGATGCGTTCTGGCAGGCAAACATGGAACTGATCAGCGCCGAGCCGCAATTCAATCTCTACGATCCCAACTGGAATTTCTGGACTTACCAGGAGCAATTGCCGCCGGCGAAATTCGTGTTCGACTACGACGGCCGGCGCGGCATGGCGGTGGACTCCATGGTTTCCGGCGGCTGTATCATTTCCGGTGCCGTCGTGCGGCATTCGCTATTGTTCAGCAACGTTCGCGTGCGGTCGTACAGCACGGTGGAAGATTCGGTCATCCTGCCCGGCGTCGACATCGGCCGAAGATGCCGTCTGAGAAACATCATCGTCGACCGGGGATGCTGGATTCCGGACGGCATGGTCATCGGTCACGACCGGGAGCGGGACATTGCAAGCGGCTTCAGGGTTTCCGGGACCGGAAAGGTTCTGGTGACCCGGGGCATGCTGGGACAACCGGAGGGTTACGCCTGATGGCTTCGATCCGTCGCCGACGGCTGGCGCGGGGTTTAGCGGACGCTGTGAATACGGCCCAGCCGCCAAGCACAGCTTGGCGTCGTTCCGGCTGCGCTCGAAGCTGCGCTTCGAAAACGCTTGCCTCCACCCCTGTACGCTTCGGCCCCGACATCCCTGTCGGGGACGCCCGCTAAACCCCGCGCCACCCGCCGGCGACTCACATGGTGCTAGAACGACAATATGACAGTAATCAAGACCGTTCACAGTAGTCCTTTCGCCGGCCAGAAGCCGGGCACTTCGGGCTTGCGCAAGAAAGTTTCCGAGTTCACGCAAGCCCATTATCTTGAGAACTTCGTACAGGCGATTTTCAACATGCTCGGCGATTGCAAGGGCAAGTGCCTGGCGGTCGGCGGAGACGGACGCTACTATAATCGCCAGGCGGTCCAGATCATCGCCAGAATGGCCGCGGCCAACGGCTTCGGCAAGTTGCTGATCGGCCGGGACGGCCTGTTTTCGACGCCGGCGATGTCCTGCGTCATCCGCAA
>JANQSV010000134.1 GCA_028279115.1 Pseudomonadales bacterium | reverse complement strand
CCGTCCTCGTTGACGTCCGGCACGCCGGTGGCTTCGGCGAAGGCGTAACCGAGATTGCCGAGGAATTGCACCATGATCTCTTCGGTGCCGGTCACCAGGGCCTGGGAATAGATCTGCCCCGGCCGCACGAAGATCGCCGCGCGCAGGATCGCCTCGGCGTCGACCAGGTCTCCGGCCAGATCGACTTCGTTGATCACGTACTGGTTGCCTTCTAACACGTTTATGGTGATATACACCTCGCGCCGGTCGGGCGTGATCGAGATCGGCGTCGATTCGATATTGAATTCGACGTAGCCGTTGTCTAGATAGAATGACTCGAGCCGCTCAAGGTCGCCGGAAAACTGTTCCCGCGAATAACGGTCCCTGCGGCTGAGAAACATGTACCAGGGCTTGGGGCCGAGTTCGAACAGGTCGAGCAGGGTATCGTCTTCGAAGGATTCGTTGCCGACGACATTGATCTGGCGGATGCGCGATTCCTCGCCTTCGTTGATGTCGAGGCTGATCGAAACCCGGTTGCGGGGCAGTTCCTCCACTTCGATTTCGACCGCCGCGCCATAACGCCCGCGTGACGAATACACTTCCTGAATGCCCTGGCGGATGGCTTCGAGGGCGGCGCGGGTGAAGATCTCGCCTTCGGCGATTTCCGCCGTAGCCATGTTCTCGATGATGTCCTCGGTTTCGAGCACGCTGTTGCCTTCGATATTGATTTCAGCTACCGACGGCCTTTCCTGCACGGTGATGACGAGGATGTTGCCTTCCCGGGAAACTTCGACCGCGTCGAAATACTCCGATGCGGCGAGATCGCGAATGATCTGGGCGGGAGTCTGCGGCGTGACTTCGTCGCCGATCCCCACGGGCAACAGGTTGTAGATGATGCCGGGCGTGATGCGCTGATAGCCGTCGACGATGATATCGGCGATGGTGAAATTCTGGGCAAGCGCGGCGGGGACGAAAAACATCGCCGCGATACAGGAAAAAAGGGCTTTCTTTATTGCCATGACTGGTTCGGATTCATTCGACGGTAAATTGCGATTTCCGCCTGCTCAGAGCAAGCGATTGAAATCATTATAGAAAGCCAACACCATGATCCCCAGCACCATGGCCATGCCGAAACGCAGGCTCCAGGCTTGCACGACATCCGGCAAGGGCCTCCTGATCACTGCCTCCACCAGGAAAAACATCAGGTGGCCGCCATCCAGCATCGGTATCGGCAACAGGTTGAGTATCGCGATGGATACGCTCAACAGGGCCAGGAATCCCAGATAGGTTTCCAGGCCGATGGTGGCGGTCTCCCCCGCTACCTGGGCGATCGTGATCGGGCCGCTGATATGTTCCACCGAAATCAGCCCCACGATCATTTTCTGGATCGAGCCGAGCACGAACAGCGACATGTCCCAGGTTTCCCGCAAGGCCGAACCGACGGCTTCCAGCGGGCCGTAACGGAATTCCAGCACGGAATCCGGCGGCAGCAGATCCAGCGGCTGCGCGCTCGCCACACCGGCGCCGATTCTGCCGAAAGCGGAACCGTCCCCGGCGGCGACAGCCGCTGGCCGGAGCAGCAATTCCACGGCCCCGCCTGCTCTTTCGACCGCCACGCGCAGATCAAGTTCCGGACTCGCGCGGATAATCCGCACCCAGTGAGACCAGTCGCGCACCGGTTCGCCGTCCACCGACAGCACCAGATCGCCTTCCCGCAGACCGCCGATATCGGCCGGTGCACCCGTTTCGACCAGGCCGATACGCGCGGGCACCAGCAGTTCGACGATGCCAAGGTCGGCGACCGGCCGCGGTTCGGTTTCGGCGCCGAGCCAGTCTTCCACGGGTATGCGGATATCCAGCGGCTGCGACCCGGAGGCCGGCGCCACGTTCAGGTTCAATGCGCCGGTCTCGCCGAGCCGGGCGAGGAATTGCATGTTCACTTCCCGCCAGGTCGCGGTCTCGCGGCCGTCCACGGCCAGGATGCGGTCCCCGGCCCGCAGGCCGGCGATTTGCGCAGGCGAATCTTCGACCACGTCCTGCACTACCGGGGCGATACCGGTGTTGCCGAATCCGATATTGATCAGCCAGAAGATGACGAAGGCCAGCAACAGATTGGCCCCAGGCCCCGCGGCAACGATGGCGGAGCGCTGCCAGAGCGGTTTGCAGGCAAAGGACGTATTGCGTTCGGCATCCGGCACGGTGGCCGGGTCCACCAGGGAAGTGTCTTCCATGCCCTGCATCTTGACGTAACCGCCAAGCGGGATGGGAGCGATGGCGTACTCGGTGCCGTCCTTGCCGATCCAGCTTTTCAGCGGATTGCCGAAACCGACCGAAAACCGCAGCACCTTGACGCCGCAACGCCGCGCGACCCAGAAATGGCCGTATTCGTGGAAGGTCACCAGAATGCCCAAGGTGACCAGCAATGCCAATATCGCTATCAGGAAATCCATCATGTTTCCCGCGTGTTCCTCCTGTTGTGCCTGTCCGCAGTCTGTCGGTGGGCTAAATCCATTTGCGAATCAATTCCTTAGCGTAAGTTCGCGCAAGACCGTCAACTTCGAGAATAATAGCCAGAGAGTCTGGCTTCCCACAAGGGATTTTAGCTGAAACCAGTTCGATTAGCCTCGCGATGCGGGAAAACGGCAATTCCCCCGCAAGAAAGGCTTCTACCGCCACTTCGTTGGCCGCGTTCACCACCACCGGCCGCAGACCCCGCTCCCGCGCGGCTTCGAGTCCCAGTTCGAGACAGGGAAATCGCTCCAAGTCGGGATGCATGAATTCGAGCGCCTCTTCGGCGGCGAGATCGATCGCATCGGCCCCCGATGGCATGCGCTCCGGCCAGGCCAGGGCGCAGGCGATCGGAATTCGCATGTCCGGCGTGCCGAGTTGAGCCAGTACCGAGCCGTCTTCGAAATGCACCATGGAATGCACGATCGACTGGGGATGGATCAGCACCTTCACCCGCTCGGGCGCCATGTCGAACAGATAACAGGCCTCGATGACTTCCAGGCCCTTGTTCATCAGCGTGGCTGAGTCGACCGAGATTTTCGCGCCCATGTCCCATTTCGGGTGCTTGCATGCCTGCTCGGGAGAAATCGAGCCGAACCGATCCGCGGGAGTATGCAGAAACGGCCCGCCGGAGCAGGTCAATACCAGTTTTCTCACATGCCTGGTTTGTTTGCACCCCAAGGCGGTATCGCAATACGGAAGACACTGGAAGATGGCGTTGTGTTCGCTGTCGACCGGAATCAGCAAGGCGCCGGCCGAACGCGCCGATTCCATGCAAAGATCGCCAGCCATAATCAGGGATTCCTTGTTGGCGAGCAGGACCTTCTTGCCCGAGCGGATCGCGCTCAAGGTCGATTCCAGTCCCGCCGCGCCGACGATCGCGGCCATGACAGTGTCGATTTCAGGCAGGCCGGCGACGCGGGCAAGCTCCTCAGCGCCTGCCAGCACCTCGGTTTTCACCTGTGAGCCGCGCAATCGCTCGCGCAATTCCCCGGCGCGTTCCGCATCCGACATCACCGCGTAACGCGGTTCGAATTCGCGGCATTGCTCCGCCAGCAAGGCGGTGTTGTTGTTCGCGCTCAGCGCGGCTACCCGCAAGTCCGGGTCGCCGCGCATCACGTCCAGCGTGTTGCGGCCGATCGAGCCGGTCGAGCCGAGAATCGCCACCGCCTTGCTCTTGCTCATGGGCCGGCGCTCTCATCGAACAGGAACATCACGCCGAGCGCGAAAGCCGGCGTCGCCGCGAGCAGGCTGTCAACCCGGTCGAGCAGACCGCCGTGGCCTGGCAGCAGGCTGCCGCTGTCCTTGGCCTGGCGGTTGCGCTTGAGCATGCTTTCGAGCAGATCGCCGATGACGCAGAGCGCGACGAGCGCGGGGGCGAGCGCGGCAAGAAGCAGCATTTCAAG
>JANQSV010000186.1 GCA_028279115.1 Pseudomonadales bacterium | reverse complement strand
ACATCACGGGCGAGCGATTCATCGCCGCCGCTCAGGGAAACCAGCACGCCGATCCTGCGATTACCGTGTACATAGTCGCCTACTCTGCCGCCGGCGTCGGCGGTCACATGGGCGACCCGGCGCAAGTTGGCGTTCTCGCCGATCTTCTGAATCAGTTTCTGCCGCTGACCGTCGAGCCCGCCGGCCAACAGCGCTTGCGCGTCAAGTTCAGGGTCCGCGAAGGCCGCCGCCAGACATTGTTCCGCAAAAACCAGGAAATTCTCGTCCTTGGCGACGAAATCGGTTTCACAGTTCACTTCCACAAGTACGCCGCGGCTGCCGTTCTCCGCCAGCCGGGCAAGCACCACGCCCTGGGCGGCGACGCGTTCGGCTTTCTTCGCCGCTTTCAGGCCGCTTGACTTGCGCAGGTGTTCGATTGCCCGATCCATGTCGCCGGCAACTTCCACCAGCGCCTTCTTGCAATCCATCATGCCCAGGCCGGTGCGCTCCCGCAGTTCCCTGACCATACTTGCTGTTATCTGTGCCATATGGCTGGTCTCCCCGAATTTACGTTGTTTTCTTCGCGGTGGATTTCGGTTTGGCCGCTTTTGGCCCGACCGTCCCGGGCTTGTCTTCTCCGGATGCCGCGGCTTCCGGTTCCGCTTCATCGGATGCCGCAACCTCCGATTCTGTTTCCCCGGCTTCGACTGCTTCGGGCTCGGGCACCGCGGTTTCCTCCGCAGCGGCCTCCGCCACCTCAGCGTCGGGCTCCGCGGATTGTTCGGCAGCCTCGGTTTGCTCAGGATCGCCTTCGGCCGCGGCCGCTTCGACTGCCTCGGGTTCAAGTTCGGGGTCTGGCTCGGGCGCCTTCTCGGCTATCGGCTCCTTGCGCTTGACTTTGGCCGGGGCTTTTTCGACTTCAGGCGCCGGCTCTTCATCGATTTCGATAAACTCGCCGCCGGGTTCGAGCGACGCCGCGCGCTTGCGGCCTTCAAGGCAGGCGTCGGCCACCGCGGTGGCGTACAACTCGATGGCGCGGATCGCGTCGTCGTTGCCGGGAATGACGTATTGGACGCCGTCCGGATCCGCATTCGTGTCGACCACGCCGATCACCGGAATCTTCACGCTGTTCGCTTCGGTGACGGCGATGCGCTCGTGATCGACGTCAATCACGAACAGGGCGTCCGGCAGTCCGCCCATTTCCTTGATGCCGCCGATACTGCGCTCAAGCTTTTTTCGCGCCCGCATCAGCATCAGCGCTTCCTTCTTGGTCATGCGCTCGAAGGTGCCGTCCTGTTCCTGCCCCTCGAGTTCCTTGAGCCGGCGGATCGAACCCCGGATGGTCTTGTAGTTGGTGAGCATGCCGCCAAGCCAGCGATGGTTGACATAGGGCATCTCGCAACGCTCCGCTTCCCGCTGAACGATCCTCGCGGCGGCGCGCTTGGTGCCGACGAACAGGATCTTCTTATCTCTGGAGGCGAACTCGGCAACCTGCCGCAACGCGTCGTTGAGCGCCGGCAGGGTGGTTTCGAGATTGATGATGTGGATCTTGTTGCGGGAGCCGAAGATGTACGGCTCCATCTTGGGATTCCAGTAACGGCACTGGTGGCCGAAATGCACACCAGCGCGCAGCATCTCTTTCATACTTGCGGACATATCTGTTTCCTTCGGGTTAGGCCTCCACACACCCCATGGCTCAACTCTTGTCCGACCGGCGGCCGGTCGGACTAAAGCACCCGAAGCACATGTGACGGTGCGTGTGCGACATTAATTTCGGTACTGTCTGCGCCGGCGCGGGTCTGCCCCGCTCCGGGCGCGCCGCTTTATACCACAACAGGTCTCGCAGATAAACCGGCGGTTGATTTATAATCGCCGTCTGACTGGTTACCCGGGCGCACCCTGATTCATGGAAATACATCTGAAATCCCCCGCCGAGATCGACAAGATGCGGGCGGCCGGGCGGCTCGCCGCGAAAGTGCTGGAAATGATCGGGGAACACGTGCGGCCGGGCGTTTCCACCGGCGAACTCGACCGCATCTGCCACCGGCACATCGTCGGGGAACAGGGCGCGATTCCGGCGCCGCTGAATTACAAGGGCTTTCCCAAGTCGATCTGCACCTCGGTCAATCACGTCGTCTGCCATGGCATTCCCAGCGACGGCAAGATCCTGAAGAGCGGCGACATCATCAATATCGACATCACGGTGATCAAGGACGGCTATCACGGCGACACCAGCAAGATGTTCCTGGTCGGCAAGGCGAAAGAGCACGCCCGGCGTCTCGTGCGGGTGACCCGGGAGTGCCTGTTCAAGGGCATCGAGGCCGCCCGGCCCGGCAATCGCCTCGGCGACATCGGCCATGTCATCCAGCAGCACGGCGAAGCGAATCATTACGGCATCGTGCGCGAATATTGCGGTCACGGCATCGGCCGCGGCTTTCACGAAGATCCCCAGGTGCTGCACTACGGCGCGCCGGGCACCGGAGTCGAACTGCGGCCGGGCATGACCTTTACCATCGAGCCCATGCTCAACGCGGGAACCCGCCATACCCGCCTGTCCAGCAAGGATGGCTGGACCGTAACCACGCGCGACCGCCGCCTGTCCGCGCAATGGGAGCACACCATCGCCATATTGGACGATGGCTGCGAAGTGCTTACCTTGCGCGACGAAGAAAGATGACGGCGCCGGCCGGGCCGCGGCCGGCGCCAACACCAACGAGAGACAGATCGGTTTCCCGGCGCGCCCTGCTTGATGTCGCGGCGCTGAAAGCCGCGCTCGACGAGGTCGGCAACGGGGTTGCGCCGATCCGCGACGCGCTGGCGGTGGCGGGCAAGAAACTCGACGAATACTATCTGGCGAACCGGCGTATCGGCGAGATCGTCTCAAGCAGGGCCTGGCTGGTCGACCAGGTGTTGATCACGATCTGGGAACGGCAACCCTGGCCCGATACGAAAAATATAAGCCTGCTCGCGGTGGGCGGATATGGCCGCGGGGAGTTGTTGCCGCATTCCGACGTGGACCTGCTGATCCTGACACGCGGGTCGCGGCAGACCGCCTTTCACGAAAGTATCGCCCGCTTCACCGCCCTGCTCTGGGATATCGGCCTCGACATCGGCCAGAGTGTGCGCTCGATTCGCCAATGCAAGACCAGCGCGCGGGCCGATATCACGATCGCCACCACCTTGATGGAATCGCGCACCCTGGCCGGACCGGAAGATCTGCGCGAAAAGATGCTGGCCGCCACGGGGCCCCGCTCCATCTGGCCAACCAGGAAATTCCTGCGCGCCAAATGGGACGAACAGATCGACCGGCACGAGAAGTATCACGACATCGATTACGCGCTCGAACCCAATATCAAGACTTCCCCCGGCGGCCTGCGCGACATCCAGACCATCGCCTGGGTGGCGAAACGGCATTACGGCGCCGATTCGTTCCGCGACATGATGGATCTCGGCTTCCTGACGCGGGGAGAGCACATCATGCTGATGCGCGGCCGGCATTTCCTCTGGAAGCTGCGTTACGGCATGCACATGCTCGAAGGCCGCCGGGAGGATCGCCTGCGCTTCGACAAACAGCGCGCCCTGGCGGCGATGTTCGACTACCGGGACGACAAGGAGAGTCTCGGCGTGGAAAAACTGATGCAGCAGTATTACCGCGCGGTGGGCAACCTGCGCGGCCTCAACGACATGCTGCTGCAACATCTGGACGAAGCGATCCTGCGCGGCAGGCGCGACGCCATCGTCGAGCTGAACCGCCGCTTCCGCGTGCGCAACGGCTACCTCGAAGCGCGTTCGGAGAAGATCTTCCGCAATACGCCTTCGGCCCTGCTGGAGGTATTCGTGCTGCTGGCCAACAACCCGCAGATCCAGGGCATCCGGGCCTCGACGATACGGCTGCTGCGCGAACATCGCAAACTGATCGACCGCAAGTTCCGCAACGACATCCGCAATGTCAGCATGTTCATGGAACTGCTGCATTCGCCGCATCAACTCGTCACGCAACTGCGGCGCATGGCGCGTTACGGCATCCTCGGCCGCTATCTGCCCGAATTCGGCAAGATCATGGGCCAGATGCAACACGACCTTTTCCACATCTACACCGTGGACGCCCATAGCCTGCAGGTGGTGCAGAACATGCGCCGGCTGGCCCTGCCCGAGGCCGAACAGGAATTCCCGATCATCGCCCAGATCTACAAGAGCCTGCCGAAAATCGCCTTGCTCTATATCGCCGGGCTCTATCACGATATCGCCAAGGGTCGCGGCGGCGACCATTCGATCCTGGGCAAGACCGATGCGGAGAACTTCTGCCGCCGACACCGGCTCAGCGCCTGGGACGCCAAGCTCGTGTCCTGGCTGGTCGAGAATCACCTGCTCATGTCGATGACCGCCCAGCGCAGGGACATCGACGATCCGGAAGTGATTCACGATTTCGCCAACGCGGTAGGCGACAAGTTGCATCTCGACTACCTCTACGCGCTGACCGTTTGCGACATTCGCGCCACCAACCCCGAGCTGTGGAACTCCTGGCGCGCCACCTTGCTGCGCAACCTGTATCAGCATACGCGGCGCGCCTTGCGCCTCGGCCTCGAGAACCCGCGCGACCGCGGCGAACGCATCGCCGACAAGAAGGAATCGGCCAGGGAGCGGCTGCGCGCCGGCGGTTTGACCAAGGCGGGCATCGCCGCCGTCTGGGCACAAATGAACGACGAATATTTCGTGCGCGAATCGGTCGACAACATCTGCTGGCATACCCGGGCGATCATCGATCACGCCAGCGACAAACCCTTCGTATCCCTGCGTGAAATGTCGGAGGACGCGCCCGAAGAAGGCGCCACACTGGTTTTCACGTATACGCGCGATGCGGATTACCTGTTCGCCAACAGCACGGTGGCTTTCGAGCGCCTGAAACTGAACGTGCAAAGCGCGCGGATCTTCACTTCAAGCAGCGGCCAATGCGCGAACACCTATACCGTGCTCGAGACCGACGGCAATCCGGTCGGCAACAATCCGAAACGGGTGGCGGAAATTCGCTCCATGCTGCTCAGGCATCTCGACAATCCGGGCAGCCTGATGCCGAGCCCGGAATATCACCGCAGCCGCCGGAAAACGAGCTTCGACCGCCATGTGCGCGCGACCTTGTTCAATTCTCCGGGCAAGGACTATTCCACGCTGGAAATCAATTGCCCGGACCAGCCCGGGATTCTTGCCTGCGTGGGCCGGGTGTTCGCCGAATTCGGCATCAGCCTGAAGGACGCGCGGATCACCACGCTCGGCGAACGCGTCGAAGATCTGTTCTTCATCGCCGGCGGCGACGGCAGACCCTTGCATGACGCGGCCATGACGCAGTCCCTGCAGGAGAGGATCGAAGCCGGAATCGCCGAAAAGCTCGCCGCCCGCTGATTCTGCGGCTTCGATCCGTCTCCGACGGGTGGCGGGAGGAAGTC
>JANQSV010000152.1 GCA_028279115.1 Pseudomonadales bacterium | reverse complement strand
TCCTGCCATTTTGTCGCAGAATCTCGTCTCCAAAATGGGAACTGCTACGTTAAGCAACTTGAATAAGGACAGCCACGATTAGCAACATCTTGTTCTTTCGGCTTTTTCTGGAGATTGCCGCACGTCTGCCTTTGCCGCTGTTACACGGAATGGCTCGCATTGTTGGCAGTTTGTTGGTGCGTTTGCCGAATCGTGCGGCGCGCACCACTTTGCGCAATTTGAGGGTTTGTTTTCCGGAGCTTGACGAGGCGGGGGTTCGCGATCTTGCGCGGGACAGTTTGCGCCATTCTTTGTGCGCCTTGTTTGAAATGGGGCGCGCCTGGCTTTGGCCGATGCCGCGGATGGTTGAGCTGATTCGAGAATCGGAAGGCGTCGACGAATTTCGCGGCGCGGTTGCGGCTGGCGATGGGGTTATTTTGCTTGCGCCGCACCTGGGTAATTGGGAAATATTCGGAATATCAATGTGTTATGGCACTCCTGCGCATTTTCTATATATGCCGCCCGACGATCCCGCGCTCGACCGTCTGTTGCTGCGCAGCCGAGCCCGGGGCGGACTGCGCATGGCCGCCGGCGGACGGGAGGGCGTCAGTAAGCTGTTACAAGCCTTGCGCGCGGGCGAGTTGGTCGGAATCTTGCCGGACCAGGTGCCGGCCGATGGCAGCGGCGTATTCGCACCCTTCTTCGCCCAGCCGGCCTACACGATGACTCTCGCCTGCAAGCTGGCGCAACGCCCCGGCGTACGAGTTTTCTGTGGCTACGCCAAGCGCCTGCCCGCCGGCGCCGGATTTCACGCCATCGTCCGGGAACTTGACTTGCACCGCGAAAATCTCGACGAATCCGTTACAACCATGAACCAGGCCATCGAAGAAATGGTTCGCGAATGCCCCGAACAATATCAGTGGGAATACAAACGCTTCCGCCGCCAACCCGACGACACTGAATTTTATTGACTAGATGGAACATAAATTTTGAACCAGGTGAGTCGCCGGCGGGTGGCGGGAGGTTCAGCGGGCGTGCGAGGCATGGGTGAGACCCGGTCGGCGCAGCCGAAAAAAAGCAACGCTTTTTTAGGGTCGAACGACTTGCCATGGATGGCAAGGCTGGGGGCAGTCGAAGCCTTCAGTGCCGCGCCATGGATGGCATGAACAACCTTGCAGAATACTCAAGAGATTCTGCGACTGCGCTTCGCTACGCGCAGAATGACAGACCCCCGGCGGCGACGGTTCGAAGCCAACGATCTTTGAACACCCGCAAAAAATACCGGATAATATCCGGTCAACTCCAACCAAACATACCGGCAAGAGAGGTGGCTGACTTGTTCCTTTCGGTTGCCAGTAAACCAGCGCGGCGAGCCGCTGCAACCGCAATCGTTGCAACGCTGTTGCTGACTGCCTGCGAGCGCGATACCGCCATGCAGACGCAGCCGCCGGACAGCGCTTCGGTACTCAGAACCCGCTTGCTGACCGGAGAGCAATACGCGAATACGATTGCACAGATTTTCGGCGAAGACATCAGCGGCAGCATACTCCCCCCGATTCCACCCATGGCCAGGATCGACGGCCTGTTGGCCTCCGGCGCCGCATACGTGGGCGTTACGTCCGATCAGATTTCCCAAATCCAGCAGGCCGCGACGTCGATAGCGGCAAAAGCAGTCGATGAAGAGCATCGTGATTTTCTGATCCCCTGCCGGCCGGAATCTCAAGCGGAAGCCGACCCGGCCTGCGCCGAACTGTTTTTGCGCGAGACGGGCCGCCTGCTCCATCGCCAGACACTCGAGGACGTTCGACTTGCAGAGCTTGTCGATATCGCTGGATACGCGGCGGAACAAACCGAAGATTTCCATGCGGGATTGGCCCTGGCGCTGGAATCCATTCTGATCAGCCCGGAATTCGTCTTTATCGTGGACCGGGCGGAACCCGATCCGGACCGCCCGGGATCGGAGCGGCTCGACGCCTGGTCCCTGGCCTCCCGATTGAGTTTTTTCCTGTGGAACGGGCCTCCCGACGATGCCTTGCTGGATGCGGCGGAAAGCGGCGAACTGCATACCGAAGCGGGGCTGAGCGCCACGGTTGAGCGGATGCTGTCCAGCGTGAGACTCGAAGCGGGCATGCGCGCGTTCTTCGACGACATGCTCGGCTTCGACGAGTTCGGCAGCCTGGCAAAGGATCCGGTCGTCTATCCGATGGTAACCGGGTCCACCTTGCAGGACGCGCGGGAACAGACACTGCGAACCATCGTCGATCACCTGCTGCACCGGGAATCGGACTATCGCGATCTGTTCACCACCCGCAAGACGTTCATGTCTCCGTCGCTGGCCGTCGTCTATGGCATTCCCGCCGGTAACGGCTGGACTCCCCATGAATTCGAGGCGGGCAGCCCGCGAATCGGGCTGCTGACGCAAGTCAGCTTTCTCGCCGCGAATTCCCATGCGGTGCGCAGTTCACCGACGCTTCGGGGGCAGGCGCTGCGCGAGCGCTTCCTCTGCCAGGTCGTGCCTCCGCCGCCGCCGAACGTGGATTTTTCCTTGCTGGAAGAAGCCGAACATGCAGCCACGGCGCGCGAACGGCTCGACGTACACAATACCAACCCCGCTTGTGCGGGATGCCATCTCATCACCGATCCCATCGGGCTCGCGCTGGAGAATTTCGATGGCGCGGGGCGTTTCCGCGAGACCGAAAACGGCGCGGCACTGGACTTGAGCGGTGAACTGGACGGCGTGCTTTACGAAGATGTCGCTGGACTGGCGTCGGCGATGCGGGACCATCCGAAGCTTTCCAACTGTCTCGTCAATCGCCTCTATGCCTATGGCACCGGCGGACCGGTGTCGCTGCGGCGCGATCGCGACACCATTGGCTGGTTTGAAAATCGCTTCGCCGCAAACGGCTACAGACTGAAGCCGCTGCTGCGCGAACTGGCGCTCGGCGAGGCGTTTTCCACTGTATTGCCGGATGAAAATCAAGGTAATATTGACGACACGGATGCGAGTGAATCCACATACCGCTTCAGTGGGCCCAGATTCGGCTCACCGCGGCAACGGTGAAATCATGAGCAAATTCAACCGACGCAGATTTCTCGCCAAGACCATAAGAGGAACGTTGAACGGCGGTGTGATCGCCGTCGGCCTTCCATTGCTGGACGTGTTCCTGAACGACCACGGAACGGCGCTGGCGAATGGCGCGCCCATCCCCATGCGCTTCGGCACCTGGTCCTGGGGTCTCGGCATGAGCGAGTCGATATTCGTGCCGAAAAAAACGGGACCGGATTTCGACCTGCCGGAAGAAATAGCGGCCCTGGCGCCCATTCAGAAGTACATCAACCTGTACACCAATTTTCACGTGTTCAAGGACGACGCACCCAATTTGTGTCACCACTCCGGCTGGGTCGTTTTGCGCTCCGGTATCGCGCCGATGACCTCGGAGAATCGCCCGGGTGAAACCATCGATGTTTCCGTCGCGCGTCAGATCGGCAACGCCACCCGGTTCCGCAGCCTCAGCGCGACCGCAACCGGGGACGTGCGGGACAGCTTCAGTTACGAAGGCGGCAATTCGGTAAACGCGCCGGAATGGTCGCCGCTGCGATTTTATCAGCGCCTGTTCGGAGAAGATTTTCAGGATCCCAACGCGGAATCCTTCACTCCGGATCCGCGGGTGATGGTGAGAAAAAGTGCGCTCTCCGCCGTGCAGGACGATGCCAAAAAGCTGGAGAAATCCCTGGGTTCGGCGGATCGCGCAAGGCTGGATCAGTACTTTACCGGATTGCGCGATCTTGAAAGGCGCTTCGATCTGCAGTTGACGAAACCGGATCCCCGCGAAGCCTGTATCGTCAGTGAAGCGCCGGAAGACTTGCCGACCGGACTCGATGCCGATCTCGTCTCGAAGCGTCATCGCATGATGACCGAACTGATGCTGATGGCTGTCGCCTGCGATCAGACTCGCGTGTTCAATGTGTTCTACGCCTCCGCGTTTTCGGCCACCATCAAGCCGGGTTATGACAAACCCCATCACACGGCGACCCATGAAGAAGCGGTCGACGGCGAACTTGGCTACCAGCCCAATGTATCCTGGTTCACGCGCCGCGCCATGGAAGAGTGGGCTTATTACGTCGACGCCCTGGCCAATTTCAGGGAGGGAGACGGCTCCCTGCTGGACAATTCCTTTATTTATTGCACGACGGATCAGTCTTTCGCCAAGACGCACTCGATTGACGGCATACCCATGTTCAGCGCAGGGACCGCCGGCGGCCGGGTGAAGACCGGATTGCATGTCGACGGGGGCGGATCGCCGGGTTGCCGCCTGGGCTATACCGCGCAACGCCTGATGGGGCTGGAGATCGAGTCCTGGGGGGACAAGAGCAACACGACCTCAGGTGAAATCGGTGAAAT
>JANQSV010000130.1 GCA_028279115.1 Pseudomonadales bacterium | reverse complement strand
AGTGAATCCCAAAGTGTTCAGCGTCGAAGAGTGGCGGCGCTTGCTCCGGGAGAACGACGCCTTCATACGAGAGGTATCGCGAAAGCCGCGACTGGATGTTATAGGGAGTTCGAATGAGCTTGGAAAATCTGATCAGAATTAGTCTGGAAGCTGCTACCGGTTTCCTGCATGAATTTGAATCTTGAATCTTCTATCAATCGATCACATAGCATTTACGTAAATCAGCGCCAAACCAAAAGACTCAGAGCGTGGCCTCCCATAGCGCCAAACCCTTTTCAATCGCTGCTTCAAGCCAATCCTTGAAGCGGACCTTTGCATCTTGCAGACTTTCCTTGTAGTTGATCTGGAAAACCTCTTTGCAAACTGGAGTCTCGCCTTCGGTTTCCGTTTCTCCGTCTCCAACAGGAACTCGGCGAAACCAGGTCGCAGAACATGCAAGTACACCTCTGAATTCGTGTCCGATGCCATGAAACGCAATGAGTAATATCCCTTGATTTCCATCTCTTATGACTAAACGTACCCAAGATCGGTACGCTTTTGTATTTGCAAAATACTTTAACTCCTTAGCCGTCGCTACTATTTGACTCCGATAATAGTGGCTGTTATCCGAGTTATCTGTTGCATCATTTACGAATATTGTGAATTCACTCTCAGTGAGTTGATTCTGAAGTAAATTCTGAATTCTCTCTAGCCGTCGCTTGGCAATCCCTTGTAGTTCATCGGCACTGCGAAGCACTGCATCCCATTCCTGCTCTAAAGTATCGCGACTCTTTGCTAACCTCTCGCCAATTGACTTGATTCGTAAATCAACTTTTCTAAACTGTTCGACTTCTCGGGCTATGCCCAGAGCAGTTACAAACTCTTGCCTCAGTAGTGACGAGAAAAGACTGACCAGAGATTTCAAATCTCCTTCATCAGCTTGTTCAAGAGCATTTATATATTCATCGCGTCGAGTATCCCGTACTACTAATGGCAGCCATCCTGATTTTATGAATACTAATGTCGCCAGCGCCCTCGCCACCCGGCCATTACCATCAGTGAACGGATGTATTTGCACAAATCGATGATGAATCCAGGCTGCTTCGACTTCAGGGGGGATATTTTGAGCCTGGTGTTCTTTGTGAAGGCTAACCAATCGATCCATTTCCGCGGAGACATGCTCGGGGGGGCAATAGTAGTGTAAGCGCCCATCCGGCCGAGTGGGATTGTTGGGCAGCTTCTTGTATTCCCCGGCCTCTATAGCCACTCGCACCTTGCTTCCGAACTGATCTCTGGCTTCTGTAAATGGTTGATGTCGTGTAAACAAACTATGGAGTTCCTTGATGTAACTAGTAGATAACTCACGCTCCTGTTTAACGAATGAGAATACACTTTCGATGGCGTCCTTCTGATCACCGATCATCGATACAGTATGTTCCGCATCCACGGAAGCCCGGTGAGGAATTAGCGCGGCGTTCAGACCTCTTTCAATCAGCAGCTCGGTCACTCCTCGGTCAAGGATATAGAGGCGCTCAATTAGTCCCGTCTCCACAGCCCATTCGCGTATCAGACGCTCTGTAAACTCATCAAGCCCCGTAAGCTTCTCGCGCTGCTCCGCCCAAACAGCCGACAGGGCGGCAAGTTCCTTGTCAGCCAAGTCCTCCGGGCGGGATTCGTAGTCGTTGATTGGTTGCCATTGTGCTGACATTAATTGATTCCACTTCCTGATTTGTGTTGGCTTAGTAAGCGAATTGGAGATGTCCTGCCAGTCGCGCAATTAGCGCCAATAACTCGCATTGGCGAATTTTAACCCAAGTCACCTGGCCAACCCAGCTTTGCAGGCCAACGGTTACAGAACGCTGACCAGCAAGCCCGGACATCGCATGACGATGATGCAAGTGCTGAATCTCACCGTCGGGCTGGACAACAATACAATCATCGTACTGGACGCACTACGAAGGCAACGTACAGCAGCACGCTGAGCCTGTGCAGTCGATTACCGCCGGCCGGTCCCATCATCCACCGGCTGGAAGCGACCGGTCTCCAGGAAGGCGAGCACCTGCCGCACAACCTGTTTTACAATGAGCAATAGCGTATGGGATTGGTCCACTGCGAGAAAGTCCCGCATTTCTTCCAGTTGCGCGCTAGTCAGGCTGACCCGGCCGTCATTCGGTTCGGGCATGCGCCCGGATTGCAGGAAAATCGAGTCGAGGCCGGCGCGGGTGCCCGCGATAACGCCGATTTCCAGATCCACGGGGGCGAGCTGCGACGGCAGACTGCCGGCTTCGGTTCCCAATTGACGGGCCGCGGGCCCCAGCACCCGGAACCAGGAATCGGCGCCGAATCGGTCGACCAATTCACTGCCCTGGTTGGGCGGACCAAGCATTACCATGCGGCTGCCCGCCGGAAGTTCCCGGTCTTGCAGATACTGGCGGACCAATATGCCCCCCAGCGAATGGGCCACGAAATGAACCGGAGCATCCGGCGGCGAGGCGCACTTCGTCAACGCTTCGGCAACATGCGCCGCGGCAAGCGCCTCAATCGATTCCCCCCGCGAGGGATAGCCCTGGTTCACCGTGCGGTAGCCCGCAAGCTCCAGCGCGATTTGCAGCGGGACCATGGACAGCGGTGTGCGGCCAAGCCCGTGCAGCAGAATCACGCAAGTCTCCGGTTCGGCGGTCTCCGGCTCAATGGACCGCGCGCCCGGCGAGGCCATCAGCAACGCCGCCGCCAGTAAAGCGGCCATGACTTTCGATGCCATTTTCACGCGACTGTCCCGCCTGCATTGAACGCGAGCCGCCATAATCGTTTATGCTCTCGGCTCGAATCAAGCCGCTATCGACAAATCAGGCGACAAATCAGGAACACGCACATGGATTCATTTCAGGACAGAACCGCGCTGGTGACCGGCGCTTCATCGGGAATAGGCCTGGCGCTGGCGCGCGAACTCGCCAAACGGGGCGCCCATCTCATCCTGTCCGCCAGGTCCGGGGACAAGCTGGACGCCCTGGCGCAGGAAATTCGCGCAAGCGGCCGGGAAGCCAACGTGTTCACGGCCGATCTGAGCGAACCGGGCTCGGCGAAGAAACTGTATGACGAGATCAATGCCGCCGGCCTGCAAGTCGACCTGCTTGTCAACAACGCCGGCTATGGCAGATGGGGGAGATTTCCTGTCGTTCGAAAGCGAAGACTACCAGCGCATGATCCACCTCAATATCAATTCGCTGACGGAGTTGTGCCATCTCGCGATTCCCGACATGGTCGCCCGGGGCGGAGGCGGCGTAATCAACGTCGGCTCGACGGCCTCGTTCGTTCCCGTGCCGTTCTCGGCGGTCTATGGCGCCACCAAGGGCTATGTGATCATGCTCACCGAAGCCATCCGTTACGAGTACGCAGGCAAGGGCGTGAGGATAATGACGCTTTGTCCGGGGGCCACGGCGTCGAATTTCGCCCATGTCGCCTCGGAGAGATCCTCGGAGGAACTGAAAAACCTGAACGCCAAGATGCAACAGTCCAACAACATGGGACAAACCTGCGAGGAAGTCGCCATTGAAGGGCTCGACGCTTTTCTGCGCGACAAGGTCTGCGCCATCACCGGCAGATCCAACCGGATGACGATGTTTTTGCCGCGCATCCTGTCGAGAAAGCGGTCGCTAAAAATGGTCGGCGACATCTTTCGGCGACGCACCGCGAACTGAACGGGTTGCGGTTGCAGACAGCGACAAGCAGCAATCGATACGCTTCGCCCTGGGGGTCGCGGCTTGGAGTCTCGCCGTCAAGCAGGTCGAAAATCTGTTGGCGGACCCTCTCGGGGACCAATTCCCTGTCGATGTGACCCAATTTGGCGTCGGCCAGAATCTCGGGCTGAGACCGCCCTTCGGCAGGGGAGGCCACACATATACGCGTATAGCGGTTCACGTCCATGAAGCGCAGGGCACAGAAACGGTTGAACCAGAGGTAGGCGACGCGATCGGTTACTTGCGCCTTGCCACGCTCGGCAATCGCCTCTTCGAGTTTCTTGACGGCTTCGGCGCTTTCTCGACGGGCGGCGCTGTCTTCGGTGAGCGCAAAATCGAGCCTTGCCGAGACCTGATCGATCAGGCTGCGCCGAGCGTACTGGGCGAATTTCTTGAGTCTTGCTGTTTCCATCGGTTCGCTTTCGTTCTTGCCGGACTGCCGGTTTTATTGTTTATGCGCCTGGCGCATAAATAGTGACGCATAAATATGCGCTTAGCGTATAAATATGCATCTGACGGATAAACCAACTCAGCGATAGCGATTATCAGGATTTCCATTCTGATATAACCGATTAATCAGGTCTTCAGGATTCTCATTTGACCAACTATTCTCATCGACTTTTTAGGAGGCAACAGCTCACTAGGCAATAGATCACAAGCAATCAATTTGATCTGTTCATACAGTCTAGAAGTATTGTGACTGTACCTCTTGGCTGACTTACCATTTAGAAGAAGCGTTGCTTTCAAGTATTTTTCAAGTGCGTGCACGGATAGCCAAAAGAAGTCTATATGCAAGTTATTGATATAGAACCACCGTGCGACAATGTAGTTATCATCCGCTGTATCAATAAATAGATCTCAGACGATTTCACGCTTTTCCACATTGATATTCATAAGTTTTCTACGATTCTCTTTGACCTCTATTCTCAATGAATCCAAAAGGCCAAATGAAGGTCTCGCACAGTTACTTTCCCAACATGGTTGGCATATCAGTCTTTCTCTCAAGTTCCTTATTGCTTGACTGGAAATTACGAGTCTTCAGGGAAACTCCGACGCACGTTACGTTTTTGTGAGGCTTCTTGCTCATTTCAATCCCTTGAAAACTCCGGCCCAAGCCAGAACCAAAACAACGAACAGTGCAGCGGGTATTCGGAATATCATGGACACGGATTCATCGTTCCCTATCATAAGGGCAGCGAAGAACAGTATCGGACCTCCAATGATTATCCAGAGAAATACGGAGCATCCTGACGCTATTGGGCCTCTTGGCATGGTGTCTTCTCTCCTTGATCTATGTCGATGAATTTCGTCGATTGCATTTCTTGCACAGCATTTGACAATTCGCCTCGCTTGTCTTGCCTCCCTACATTTGCGGGATTATATTGTCCCGCTTCCATTCCCTCAATGTCATGTGAGTCAATTCCCTTCCCACATCTGGCGTAGATACCGGCTTCTCACAACTTGGCAAAAACACGCACGCAATGGCATTGCGATCAAACGAATTGCGCTCCGTGCGACTTGGAGAACCGAATCACGGTGTTACGGGCATCTGTAGCACTGTTTGACGACAGTATCAGTTGCCATATCCCTTGCCCGCACCAGTACGAGCGGCTTACTGCTTTCCATCCTAGCCCATGTATAGCTCAAGGCCAGCAGCGGTTAACCGTAGAGACGCCAAATGTTGCCCACAAGACCCAAATACATGTACTTACAAACTTGTATGGCAAAAATCAGTACGGGGGAACGTCTGCGTATTCCCTTATACGGCATACAATAAAATCTGTTGCATTTTCGCTACACGCCGTGTAACATCTGCAACATGCAACCAAGAGACTTCTCAGATCTAATGCAATCGCTAGTTGACGTAGATCCCGGAGGCCGCACCGGGGTTGCGACAAAACTTGGTGTATCTGCGTCAACAATTAGCCGCTGGCTGACAGGGAAATCAAGGCCTCACCCCTCTATTGAAGGAAAAGCTAGGTATTTGATGAAAAATCTCCATACTTCTACATCAGTGCAAGAACCACTATCCCTTGACGGTTGGTATGAACCCACAGAAGAAGAAAAGCTGCGCGATTTAGTCACTAATTTGCTTAGCAATATTCGTGAAACTCTTCATCGAAGTGGAAGCTATTCCTCTCGCCACGAAGCGCTGGATGAGATATCCAAGCTACTTTTTGCACATACTATCTCTTTACAAGTAGGCAAGGGAGGCATCTCAAGTTCATTACTTTTGAATTCACAGCCACCGGCTAAATCCTTACGAGATTTTGTTTCTGAAATTTATTCCAAACATCTTCCAGATTCCCTTTCACATGAGCTTAACGCAAGCGATTTTGAGTTACACATCAAGGAATCGCAGAATACCTTCGCAACCGAAATTATCAATTGCTTTTCTGGCATCACAGATCCAGATTCTCTCACCACGTTTTCCGATCCTCTCGGCGTCGATATTCTAAACGATGTATTTGGCCAATTTCTCGCAGACTCCTTTGTTCAAGAAAGGGAATTAGGTCAATATCTCACTCCAACAGAAATTGTTCGCTTTATGACTAGGGTCGGAATAAATTCTCTTTCAATGAAAGATATTGATACTCTTTGTCATCCAGAGAAGTGCGCTGATTTCGGCATCATTCTTGATCCGTCCTGCGGAGTTAGCTCGTTTCTAAGGGAGATTTTGCGGTCATTGTACAATGAAGTTATTCGACGTCATGGCACGCAAGGCTTAAAAGTATGGATCAATAACATGGTTCGCTCAGTATTGGTTGGGATTGATAAGAGTGAGCGTATGATTCGGTTTTCTCTAACAAATCTAGCTCTATTCGGATCACCTGCTGCAAATTTGCACTTTGCTAATTCTCTTGTAAGAAGCGGACCGGGAGCCACATTCACTCAATGCCTGGAGGGCAAAGTAAAACTCATTCTTACTAATCCTCCGTTTGGAGCAGAATTCCCATGGAACTCACTCGATAAATATAAGATTGCGACTAAATGGGCACAGAACAAGCCAAAATCTTTACATTCAGAAATACTCTACATGGAAAGATATATCGATTGGCTTACTGAAGATGGAGTACTAGTAGCTATCGTACCTGATAGCATTCTGACTAATCGCGGAATTTATGAGCAGTTACGGTCATCGATATCCCCATTAATTAGTCTTAGATCGGTTGTTTCTTTACCCCCTGTGACTTTCGGAGCAGCGGGTACAACAACAAAGACATCCATTTTACATTTAAAAAGGCAATCTAATACGCCCAAGAAAACCAAAACTTACTTCTCAATCTGCCAAGAAGTTGGGTACGACGTAACGACACGAGATGCACAGAGAAGAAAAGTATCTAATGGTCGAAACGACCTAGTTGATATCTTGCCAGAAGCCAATCGTGAAGTTGAAACACAGATAGGGAAATTGCTGAATTTGCCATCGTATGTTCCTAGATGGGATGCCACATACCATGCAGGATTACCAAGGGCGATTTCAGACAGGATTCGAAATACAAAGAAGACTGACATATTTATCAAAGATGTTGCCAATCTTGTAGGTGACCGTGTAGATCCACGAAGATCTGATCCATCATCTTCTTTTTCATATATTGAAATTTCCGATATCGACTCAAAGACGCTTGGCGTAACGGCGAAGTCTATCCGATGCAGTCAGGCGCCGAGCCGAGCGAGGAAGCTAGTCAGGAGTAATGACGTACTAGTCTCTACCGTCCGACCGGAAAGGAGAACAGTTGGTGTCGTCCCGCCCGAGTTAAATTCAGCCGTATGTTCAACCGGATTTGCCGTATTGAGGTGTACAGGCATAGAGCCCACAGTACTAGCACGCTTACTTCAGTTAGATTTTTCTAGTAGACAGATACTGCGAAATAACATTGGAATTGCGTACCCTTCTATTTCAGAAGAATGCCTCTTGGACATACTTCTTCCAATATCAAGTGACGATATCGAAAAACTGCAAAAAGACGCAGAAAAATTGTGCGAATCGAAATCAGAGTTACATAGACAAGAGCTGATGTTTTCAAATTCTCTGAATGAGAAAGTTATTTACTGGCAAAATGCATAGCATTCTTCTAAGTTAAATCCCAGACCTCATCAATAGTCTTGAACCATACCCCATCTCCAATAGTGCATTTAGGGTTCTGATTCACGTGTTCTGGATAGTTGGATGCGCGAGGCAATCCATGTGGGTGAATATCTTCCGGGACAGATCGAGCAAAGGCGAAATCTTGAATATTTCCAGTTCTCAGAAAAAGGCTTACGGCGAATATATCTTGAGTAGAAAACTTGCAACTACTTGTAGGGTAGTAGTTACTACGTTGAGTTTTTGTCCAACTACTAGGGTCACCTTGGGGCTTTGAAGTTGTGCTATGAATTAACCGGGCATACTGCGTATTAGTTCCCCACAGAGATTTTACTTCCAATTTTCGAATTTGATTTTCCTTCGATACTTCAAAATCATAATTTGGGTAGCCACCAAGATGTTTTGCCATATCTTCAGGCATCCTCATTACTGTATAACCGTTTTTGCTCAACTGCTCAACCAGGGAATGTTCCGCTAGCCCGCTGAGCACCTTTGCTGCCGCTCCATATTGGTCTATCTCCAGAAGGTCATCTATCGTCAGTAGATCAAGAGACTCTTCTAGATCAGTTTTGCGCCTTCCCGTATAAATTTCCCCGCTTGCTATGGCGTTTACAGCATCTACTTCGATGATTCTCCCTTTGGCAATTTCTCTCCAAGGCCCACCTTCAGTAAAAATGCTGGGTACGAATTTTCCTGTGCGCCCCCGAGAAAGTATGCTTCTGTTATCATTGGTGACTTGAATAGTGAAGGAAGCTCGATAATGTGATTGTCCAGGGATTTTAAAAATCTTCTTATCTAGGCTGCGAATAGGGATCAAAATTGGGCACAGTACATTTACAAATGATTCAGGCGTAGACCCAGTGTATCTACGCATCAATGCTCGAAACTGGTCAGCAAGCAATTTGTCGGGATTATCAGCCATAACGGAACTTCTAAATGTATGTAAATACAAATCCACCTCGATTCCTGGTCGCCGGGGATGCACGGCCACTACAGGCCCCATGTCATCAACCCCGACATTTTGAGCTTAACACACAATTTTGGGTGGCGCGGGTGAGTTGGTTTATGCTTCCGGCTCTGCCTTGCCGTGTTGCACGGGTACTTTTACACAAAGTCGGGGAACCATAGATGGATTCATTTCGAGACAGGATTCGCGCGTGAACTCCGATACCGCCTATCGGACGGCCCCGGTCGCGTCTCCCGACATGCTGCGGGGGATTCCTTACATCATCGTCAACGACATAACCGAGCGATTCAGTTTCTACGGCGTCCGCGCGATTCTCGTCATCTTCATGACGCAGTACCTGATGTCCGGCGACGGACAACTTGCGACGATGTCCGACGAGGAGGCGACCAGTTCGGCCGGACCAATCAGCACCTGATGTCGCGCGCGTATTCCTGGTATTACATGGGCATTAACGTCGGCTCGGCGACTTCTTCGCTGGCGACGCCCTGGCTGCTCGCCAATTACGGCGCGCCGGTCGCTTTCGGCGTTCCCGGTTTCTTCATGGCCCTGGCGACCCTGGTGTTCTGGATGGGGCGCTACAGGTTCGTGCATATTCCACCGGCGGGCAAAACCTGGCTCAAGGACATCGCCGGCCCCGAAGGCGTGCGCGTGGTCAAGCGGCTGGCGATCATCTATGTGCTGGTGGCGGCTTTCTGGTCGCTGTTCGACCAGATGGGCAGTTCCTGGGTCCTGCAGGCGGAAAACATGGACCGCATGCTGTTCGGTTACGAGGTGCTTTCCGGCCAGTTGTTGTCGGCGAATCCTTTCCTGGTCATCTTGCTGGTGCCGGTTTTCACCTACCTGGTCTATCCGGTCCTTGGCCGTTTCTTCACGGTGACCGCGAGCCGGAAAATGACCCTGGGCATGTTTCTCGCGGTGACGCCTTTCCTGGTAACGGCCTGGGTCGAAACGCAGATCGGCAGCGGCGCGACGCCGAGCATCGCCTGGCAATTGCTCGCCTATCTGCTGCTGACTTCGACCGAGGTATTGCTCGTCATCACCTTCATGGAATTCTCCTACACCCAGGCGCCGCAAAGCATGAAGTCGCTGATCATGTCCTTTTTCTACCTGTCCATCTCGATGGGCAATCTGTTCACTGCGGGCGTGAATTACTTTATCCAGAATCCCGACGACACAAGCAAACTCGAAGGCGCGATGTATCATCTGTTTTTCGCCGGCTTCATGGCGAGCGTGGCGCTGATCTTCGCGGTCTACATGATGTATTACAGGCACGAGAACATCGTGCAGGACGAAAGCGGACAATGAACAGGAACCCGCATGACTACTCCGGCGGCCGCGCCCTGTTCGAACGGGCCAACCGGGTGATTCCCAACGGCATTTCAGGGCACTTCAATCCGGTAATGCAAAAGCCCCCGGGGACTTATCCGAATTTTGTCCGGAGCGGCGAAGGCGCCCGCTTCCGGGATGTCGACGGCAATGAATACATCGACTTCATGTGCGCCTACGGCCCGATGATTCTCGGCTACGGAAATCCGGCGGTCGATGCGGCCTTCCAGGCGCAGATGAAACAGGCCGACACCTGCTCGCTTGCTTCGCCCGTCATGGTCGAACTCGCGGAATATCTCGTCGAACTGATTCCGGCGGCGGACTGGGCCACTTTCGCCAAGAACGGCGCCGACGCGACCAATATGGCGGTGTTGATCGCCCGGGCCGCAACCGGCCGCGAACGGCTGATCGCGATCGAAGGCGGTTATCACGGTTCCTCGCCCTGGATGCAATCGGCCGAGGGCAGCGGCATCAGTCCCGCCGATCACGAAAACGTCACGCGCATCCCCTGGAACGACATCGCGGCCTTGCGCCGGGTTCTGGACGAACACGAAGGCGAGGTCGCCGCGTTCATCGCATCGCCCTATCACCATCCGGTTTTTCGCGACAACGAAATGCCCGCCGAAGGATATTGGCGGGAAGTGCATGGGCTATTGAAGAAGCACGGCGTGGTGTCGATCTGCGACGATGTGCGCGCCGGCTTCCGCATCGACATGCGCGGTTCGAACGAGTATTTCGGCTATCCTCCCGACCTGATCTGCTATTGCAAGGCGATAGCCAACGGCTATCCGATCTCCGCGGTCGTGGGAGCGGATTCGCTAAAGGACGCCGCCGGCAGGATTTACCAGTCCGGCAGTTTCTGGTTTTCGGCGGGGCCCATGGCGGCGGCGCTGGCCTGCCTGAAAGAGCTCGCGCGGATCGATGCGCCCGCGCGAATTCTGGAAATCGGCCGCAAATTTACCGACGGATTGACAGGCATTGCCGCCGATCAGGGCCTGGTGCTGAAAGTGACCGGCATGCCTTCGATGCCATATTTGCGCATGGAGCACGAAGCCGGCATCGAATTTCACCAGAAACTGTGCGGCGAATGCGTCCGGCGCGGCCTTTTCATGGCTTCCCATCACAATCTGTTTGTATCCGCTGCCCATTCCGGGGAGGATCTGGAGCAGGCTTTCGCTATATTTGATGAAGCGCTCGCAGCGGTACGCGTCGGAAGTTAGCCATCCCTTCTATTGGACAATGGAGAACATCAACATGTGGATTCGAACAATCAGCCTGCCGATCATGATGATGTTGCTGGCTGCGGCCAGTGCATGCAGCCCCGAGCCTGACGCCGCTGAGAATTCCCCTCCGGCAGGGGAACAGGAGGAGACGGTGCTTGTGGTATTCGAAACCGCCGCGGGAGACATCGAGGTTGCGCTCTTTCCGGATCGCGCGCCCCTTTCCGCGGCCCAATTTCTCGGCCATGTGGATGCCGGCAACTACGACGGGGCGAGCTTCTATCGCGTAACCCGCGGATCCGACGGTTCTTTAATTGACGTTGTGCAAGGCGGGCTGCTGTCCCAGGCGGTGCGGGACGGTAGCGAGGCGTACGCCGAGGGCTATCCGTCAGCAACGGCCGTGGCGCACGAAACCACGGATCAGACCGGCATTCCGAACGAGCGCGGCACGCTCGCCTTTGCCCGCCTGGATCCCGGCACCGCCGACACCGAGATTTTCTTTAACGTGCGCGACAATCCGGAACTCGATACAGGTTTCACCGAAGGCGGTCGCGACGGCTTTGGCTACGCAACCTTCGGCAGGGTCGTTGAGGGTATGGAAGTGCTCGACGAGATCCAGCAAATGCCGAGCGACGCGCCTACTTCCATGGAAACGGTGCGTGGACAGATCCTCGAACAACCGGTACTCATTCGACGCATATACCGCAAAGGGCCCTGAGAATTCCCGATGAGGATTCCAAAAACCTTGCCGACATACATCGATATCAGGGAACCGAAAGACAAAATTCGGTATAAAGAGCGCTAAACATAAGGAACAAAACTTGATCTTCCGGAAATTTGCGATTCTGGCCGTTATTTTTGCGGCATCCGTCAGCGTGGCGCAGGCGCAGACCCTGCGCGGCTCAAGCGATTCCGTGCAGCGTCAATACGATATCGCCGTGCGGGATGGCTTCGTTTTCGTCGCCAGTGCCGGCGAAATACCGGGCCTGGTCGAAAGCGGCCAATTACTGAGAGTCGTCGAGAACCGCAACCTGATCCTGCACGATGTTTCCAATCCCTATGCCAGGCCCGCGGTCAAGTTGCTGCTCGACAGGCTCAGCGCGCAATATCGCAGGGCCTGCGGCGAACAGTTGACCGTCACTTCCCTGTTGCGGCCGCACAATCGACAGCCGGCCAACGCGGCCTCGAATTCGGTGCATCCCGCGGGCATGGCGGTGGATCTTCGAATTCCCGACCGCGGCAGATGCCGCTCCTGGCTGGAACAGACCCTGTTGTCGCTTGAAGGTTCAGGCGTGCTCGACGTAACCCGGGAACGCTGGCCGCCGCATTATCACGTCGCGGTTTTCACGACTCCGTACCAGAATTACGTGGCCACCTTGACGGACTCGAATCGGGAATACCGCGTACGCCGCGGCGACTCACTCTGGGAAATCGCACAAACGATGGGCGTCTCCCTGGCGCAGTTACGAGCGGTGAATGGAATCTCGGGCGACCTCATCAATATCGGGCAGCGGCTGCAAATTCCGGCAATCGCCTCGAACACGGCCGTCAGCGCCGGCACGACCATCGACAGGATCGAATACACGGTCCGCAGGGGAGATTCGCTCTGGCGGATCGCCAGGCGATACAACACCAGCGTGGCGCGGATCATGAGGCAAAACGGCCTCAACAGCGACGTGCTGGAGGTCAATCAGGTTCTTCAGATAACTCCCGGCAACTCTAGCTGAATCATCCGATCCCCCGCGCAGACACCCGGGATGGCGCAGCCAACAGGCTGAGTCCGCCCAGAATCATCAGGCAATGCAAATGAAACAGGACATCTCGCGCGCCAGCCAGATTATTTTCACTTGACCCACCCAGGGATTCAGGTAGCAAATCTCGAATTACCGGCTGATTCAACACATTTATCAATCTATCGGTATCCGGATAGGAGATATCGCAAATCGAATGTCCAGCGAACACTTCCCTGTTGCCGGTATCCAGATATTCCGTTATCAGCAATTGCGCGGTCAGGCTTTCCGCCTTGCGCCCGGGCAGGCCTTCGGAAAGTGATTCAAACGCAGTGGCCGACAAACCCACGATGACAACGAACACCCAGGCAAACGCAAACGCCTTGACCGGTTTGGACACCGAATTGTTCATAATGGAGACCAAACACATTCCATTCAACCAAATTGCCCACGATCAGTATTTCCCAGTAGCGGTTCGGAGTCGGAATATTCAATCCTCCGCTGAAATACCCCATCGCCAGAATCTGCAATGTGATAAAACCACCCAAGGCCAATAAGAATCCCGGCATGCTGGAATACCGCAAGGCTCTGATCAGGAGGAGAACGAAGGGGGCGTAAATAATCAATCCAACCCCATGTTCGAGTCGGATGGGCCAGTAGAATGCGTGAAAGATAGTCACGAAAGTTTGGGCCTGAAGGCGTTCCGCGATAGGCTAGGCGCATGTTTAGCTGGCTTGAAACGACCGCGGTCGCGAATTGGGTGGCGCTTTCCCTCTGGGCTTACCCGGCCCTGCTGAGCTTGCATATCGTCGGACTGGCGATCGTCGCCGGTATTTTTGTCGCGCGCGACCTGCGCCTGGCAGGCATTGTGCGGGGCATCGATCCGCGCATGTTCGTCAATCTCGCCCCGCTGGCATGGTTCGGGTTTGCCGTCAATCTCGTCTCCGGCCTGCTGCTGTTCACTTCCCAGGCGACGGTCTTCGCGACAAACCCGCCTTTTCTGATCAAGATCAGTTGCATCGTTGCGGGCATGGCGCTGGCTCGGATCATCCACGGGCGCCTGCGGCAACAATCGGTCACTTCGTTGCAATACATGTCGGTGCTGTCCGATGAAAGGTCCTTGCGGCCGCTTGCCCTGCTTTCGCTGACAATCTGGACCGGGGCCATCGGCGCCGGCCGGCTGATCGCGTACTTCTAAAGCTCATGTTCCAATCCTTCGTCACCAGCATCGCCGACAGCGGCCTCAATCGATGGATCGCGGAAACTTACTGGCTGTGGCCGGTGCTGGAGATCATCCATTTCATCGGCCTGAGCATCATGCTCGGCGCATTGCTGATTATCGACGCGCGCCTTTTGGGATCGCTTAGAAGTTACGACACGGAATCCATCAAGAGGCTGGCGCCGCTGGTCTGGTTCGGGTTCTGCGTCAACCTGATCAGCGGGACGATGTTTTTTGTCGGCGACCCGATGCGCTACTCGACCAATATCGGATTCCAGTTGAAGATGCTGCTAATCCTGATTGCAGGGCTCAATGTCGTGGTCTACCAATTGCAGGTGCGGCCGCAACTGACCGGCTGGAACACGGTTTCAATGCCCACCATCGCCAAGCTTGTCGCCATCGCCTCTCTGGCTGCGTGGGGAGGGGTGTTGCTGCTCGGGAGGCTGATTCCGTATGTTGGCGCGGGGTGAGGCCTGGTCGGCGCAGCCGATGAAAAGCAAAGCTTTTCAAGGGTCGAACGACTTGCCGGGGATGGCTCCGAACAAAATTCGCCGGCTGTGGGCTTGTTTGCTTGACCGGGCTTGCGGGAGCTAATATGAAGACAAGTAGAAAATGGCGCAAGACCCCGGACACGACAATTTTCGAGTACGATTGCGATTCCTATCCTTTCTACCGCGGGCTCGAATTGGAAGGAAGACTCGACGAATTCCGGGAAAGGATGAGCCGACAACGCTGAATCCGGGCGGCTGCAACGCGCAAACTTCAGCCCGAAACCATCGATTCAAGAGGAAAAGTAATGTTTCAAAGACATTGGACTCGCTCGGCAATGCTGTTCTCGTGGATCGCCGCGGCGCCGGCATTGGCGCAATCGGATGGCGGGAACCCTGAATTGCTGGCGGGCATGAGGCCGGTTACCGCCGCGATGCTGGCGCACCCGGACGCCGGCGACTGGCTCATCTGGCGCAAGACTTACGACAGTCTGGGCTATAGCCCGCTCGACCAGATCGACACCGAAAACGTCGACCAACTGGTCGAGGCCTGGCGCGCGCCGCTCGGACAGGGCTCGAGCATGGCGACGCCGCTGGTGCATGACGGCGTGATGTTCCTGGCCGACACCAACGATGCGGTGCTGGCGCTCGACGCGGGCAGCGGCGAAGAACTGTGGCGCTACGAGCACGCAACCGGCCCCGACGCGACCGCCGGACTGAACGGAAAGTTCGGCATGGCGATATACCGGGAAAGCATCATCGTGCCCACGCTCGATCTGCGCTTGCTCGCACTGGACTTTCGCACGGGCGAACCCGTCTGGGAGCACGCCATCGCGGTTGCCGCGGACAGCCCCAACCGCTATTCGCTGCGCGCCGCGCCACTGCTCGCCGATGGCGTGGTCGTCCAGGGAGTCACCGCGACGATGGTGCCCGAAGGCGGATTCATCGTCGGTATAGACGCCGGCAGCGGCGAAGAACTGTGGCGTTTTCAGACGGTTGCCGGGCCGGACGATCCCGGCGGACACACCTGGAACGATATCGCCCATACGGAACGCGAGGGAGGCTCGGTCTGGGTTGCCGGCAGTTACGATCCGGAACTCGACCTGGTCTATTTCGGACCGGCGCCCACCTACCATACCGCGCCGTTGCTCGATCCGGTGGATATACAAGGCGTCAGCAACGACGCGCTGTACACCAATTCGACGATCGCCTTGCGGCCGCGAAGCGGCGAATTGGCGTGGCATTTCCAGCACGTGGCGAACGACCAGTGGGATCTGGACTGGTCCTTCGAGCGGCAAATCGTCGAAGTCGAAGTGAACGGCTCGCTCCGCAAGGCCGTAATCACCGCGGGCAAAATGGCGCTTTACGACGCGCTGGACGCGGCCACCGGCGAATACCTGTTCTCGATCGACTTGGGACTGCAAAACCTGGTAGCCGCGATCGACCCGCAAACCGGCGTGAAAACCATGAATCCAAACGCGCGGCCGAACGCCGAGAGCGCCGTTCTGATCTGCCCGCAACCCATCGGCGGCCGCAACTGGCTCGCGGCG
>JANQSV010000111.1 GCA_028279115.1 Pseudomonadales bacterium | reverse complement strand
GCTGACGGTTGAGACAGGCTCCCCGCGAAACAGGCGCGGGTAGTAGTACTCTCTCAGCGCCTTGTGGAAAGCGCGCACTCGCTGTTCATAGGTCAGGGTCGCCGCCACATTGGTATCGGCAAGCGCCTGCATTGCGCGCTCGGCCAGCGCCGGCGGCGACAGCCAGGCAAGCGAACCCGCCAATCTGTCCCGTCTGATGCGGCCATCGCGATAAGCCTGCGACAGAGGTTCGACGGTCTGGTCGCCGACCTGTTGAAAGGCGTAATACCACTTCCACTCGAATGGCTGGCTGACTTCGGTGTAATCCGCCCATTGCGGGTGACGCTCGATGAAGGGCTCCATCGTTGCGGCTTTGGGCAGATCCCAGGCGTCGTTGACCGCCTCTCTCTGGGTAAGCAGGATTTCACCGCCATCCGGCAGTGGCACAATCGACTCGACCGAAATCTTGATTGCCGCCGGAACGATCACGGCAAACGCCAGCCAGGCGCCGACCAGCGCGGTGAGATTGACCGGGCTGCTCCAGCCAAAACGGTCGACCAGCGCGCATACGCCCCACCAGAACGCGATGTGCAAGATCACAACCAGGCTTGCCGGAACCAGGGTCGATGCGCCGGCCCCGCCAAGCAGGCCGCCGGCCCAGAGCGGTCCGATCAGGCATAGCGCCAACGCGCCAACGCGCAAAGCCGCCCGGGCGAACCAGGGGCTCCCCTGGCTTGCCGCGGTCGCGCTGAGCAATTCATAGCGGCCCGCGGTGCGCTCGGCGGAGCGCAGGTCGTGCAACAGGAGAATCAGCAAGAGCGGGGCGAGCAGATTCGCCGCGAAAGCGAAGTCGAAGCGGCCGATCAGGGCGAAGTCCGGGTTTTCCGCGTCAGTCTCGTAAATCTGCCCTTCCAGCGCCAGCGCGCGAATCTGGTGCTTCCAGGGAGAAGTGTCGCGTTGGCCCAGCGCGGCGAAAGCAAAATCCGACGGCGAATCCCAGGTGAGGTGGAATGTGTAATACGCCACATCGCCCCAGTCCTGGTACAGCGTGTCGAGGACTTCCCGTTCCGCGCTATCGATTTCGATCAAATCGTTCAGGACCGCGCGTAGCGTGGCGATTTCACGCAGGCCGAGGACTACCGACACACAAGCCACAAGCAGCGCGATTCCCAGCCAGAGCAAAGCCGCCCGGTCACTCGCGAGAAAGCGGATTTCCCGGACCAGTCCGCTCATGGCTGCATTCTTCGCGCGGCGCGGACGCCGCCGGCCGTCAACAGCAGCAACCAGGCGGACAGCATGCCCAGGGGCGCGCCGGCGCGAGCCAGGCGTTGATCGGCGGCAGCGGGCTGGAAGGAAAACTCGTCGAGGACGTTCCAGTTTTCGGCTGACATTCTCGTGCGACGATTGGCTTCTTCGTTGAGACTGCGATTGATGTCGTCGTTATAGGCGAGTTGCTCGGCATGAACGCGATTAAGGCCCTGCACGAAATCGTAGCGCACGTCCTCCGCTTCACGCAGGAAACGATGGTGCGTCGCGAGACCGGTACCCGACAGTGCGCGGGAGCCCGCGGAAACCGCCACCACCGGCGAAAGCCAGCCGAAAGATTCGGCAAATCGCGCCTGGCGCACTTCAAATTCCATGCGTTCTTCGGCAAACCGGTTCATCACCTCGGTCACATCGGCTTCCGCAACTTCGGAGACGACGCCGCGAAAATTGACCGGCAGGTCTTCCACGCGTTCCACATCGTACTGGACAAGCAGATTCGCCCGAAGCTGCATGAACTGCGGAGCGCCGGCATTGTGGCCGTCGCCCACTTCCCGCAGTTCCGCCTGCATGCGCAGGTCGGTCTCGATTTTGCCTGGCGCGGGCATGGCCGAAACGGCGGATTCAACCGCCATCCGCGGAACGATCAGGGCTGAGGCGAGCCAGAACAGCGCCAGAATGCCGAGCGAGAGCGCGCGCGAGCGGACCAGGGCCGAAACCAGCAGAATCAGTCCGCACCAGACGAACAGATAGAGCGCGTAAAGGCCAATGACGCCGAAGCTCGCCAGCAGCGTCTCACCCCTGACGACAGCCGCGGCCGACACTATCGCCAGCGGCAACAGCAGCGCCAGCGTGACTCCCGCCAGGGCGATCCATTTGCCCGCGTACAGCTCGTTTCCCGTCACGCCCTGGGCCAGCAGCGGCGCAAGCGTGTTCTCTTCGCGCTCGCGAATGAATACGCCATGGCCGATGGCGATCAGCAGCAGCGGCACGAACAATTGATAAACCAGCGCCGCGGTCAGCCCCTCGAAGCCGCCGAGGTCGGCGCCCGCCCTCGCATCGGCGAACATTGCCGTGTTTTGCCGGTGGCCTTCCAGAAAAATCGATTGCCCGGTGACCGAGTCGACGCCGGGGTCGATCATCGCCAGCGGCGGAGGCGTACGGAAAACATAATGCCCGTAATGCACCATTCTGTGTGGATGGCGGTCCGGCTGGGACAGGAAGGTCTCTTCCGCCAGCGCCTGCTGTTCGGCGCGTTCCCGATGCTCTTCGCTCATCCGCAGTGAGGTTGCGATGCTGACGGCTCCCAGCAATAGAGCGAAAATCAACAACGTACCTAGCGCAAGCCGCGATCTCAGCCACAGCCGCGACTCTTCCCGTGCTATTGCAAGAATATTGTTCATGGTCATGCCTGTGCGTATTTTGCGAAAGCGACATGCACCGCCTCGGTATCGATCCGGTCCATGCCGGCCGGCCGGTCGAAGGCGCCGACGAGTACGCCGTTCTGCAACAGGTCGATGCGGTCGGCCACATGGCAGGCGCCGTAGACATCGTGGGTGACCAGCAGAATGGTTCGGCCGGCCTCGGCCAGATCCCTGGCCAGCCGGTTGAACTCGTCGATCGCCACGGGATCGAGACCCGAGGTCGGCTCGTCCAATAGCAGGATCGGCGTATCCCGCAGGATTGCCAGGGCGATCGCCACCTTCTGACGCATGCCCTTGGAGTAGGTTTCCATTCGCATGTTTCGGGCTTCGGGTTGCAATGCCACCCGGTCCAGGGCGTCATCGAGCGCTTCCCGGCCGATATCCGTGCCCGCCAGCGAAAGGAAATAGTGGAGATTTTCATAGGCGCTCAAATGCCCATACAAGGTGGCCGCCTCGGGCAGGTAGGCGATGGCCTGCCGGGCGGCGCTGACATTTTCGCTTACGTCGCGCCCCTGAACATGCACATTTCCCGACACCGGCGCAAGGAAGCCGAGAAAGGTCAGCAAGGTGGTTGACTTGCCGGCGCCGTTACCTCCCAGCAAGGCATGAATCTCCCCTTGCTTGATGCTGAAGGAGACGTCCTTCAGCACTTCCTGGCCGGAGCGCATTACGCTGAGAGACTGAGCTGCGAGCATGGAAATCATTTGAACTCCTGAATCGAGGCTAGAACGTATAGGCCACCGTGATATGGAAATGACGCGGTGCGCCCGGCTCGACCCAGACGTCCGCATAGGAATTGGTGTAGTACACCTCGTCGAATGTGTTGTCCAGGTCAAAGCGAATCATGAAACGCTCGGTGGGTGCGATCTGGCCGAAGATTCGCGCGGTGGTATAACCGGGCAAGTAGAAGTCAAAGGCGGTAAACCCGAGCCGCTCGCCGGTGTATTGAACGCCGGCGCCCACTTGCGCCGGCATGCCTCCCAGCTCGAAATTCTGGCTGAAATGCACGTTCGCCTGTTGTTCCGGCGAGTTGATGAGCGGGTCGCCGGCTTCGATGACCGCGCCCCAGTCGGCTTCGAGACTGGTGGTGGTGAATACCGCGTCGGCGTACGCGTAGGACAACCACAGATTGGCGCCGCTCTCGAAGGCAAGGTCCGCGTCGATTTCAAACCCGCGGCTGCGCGCTTCGCCCGCGTCGTGAGAAAACCATCCCAGCGCCTGGGCCTCCGGCCGGTCGTCGTTCACCAGAATGTTGCTTTGGTCCACCTGGAACAGCGCAAACGTGAGCGAGCCGGAAACCTCGTCGGAAAATTGCGCAATATCGAATTTCAGCCCGACTTCCGCGGACTCGGTGAGGTTCGGATTGAACTGGTTGCCTTGATAGTCGGACCCCGGCTGCTGGCGGAAGCCTTCGCCGTAGGAAGCGTAGAGGCTGGCGCCGTCGTTTATCGAGTAGACCGCGCCAAACTGCGGTGAGACGCGGCTATCCGACGTCGTATTCGTAGTTGGGGGCGTCCTGAGCAGGTTGGTCAAATCCTGCTCGAAGTCATCCCAGCGCAAGCCCAGGCGAACCTGCAACCGATCCGTGACGTCGATCTGGTCCTGTATGTAAAAGCCGAATCCGTCCAGGTTTTCATCCCGGTTCGTGTTTGGCCCGGGCACCGGTTGCGGAGACCGGCCGTAGACCGGATTGAACACGTCCAGGAAAAGATAGGCCGCCGGATCGAGAGTGCCGATATCCGTCCCGCCCGGAAACCAGCCTGGCCGATAACGCTGGATAAACCAGTTCAGGTCGAAACGGTCGAAGTCGGCGCCCACAAGCAGTCTGTGACGAAGCGCGCCTGACTCGAACTCACCCGCAAGTTCGGCCCGGGCTACGAAATACTCCGACTCGAATTTTCGATAACGGAAAAAACGCGACAGGGTTCGGCCATCGAGGAAGTAAGTCTGGCGACCGCCGAAGTTCGTTTCGGATGCGTTGCCTTCAAAAGTCGTATCCCTGTACCCAAGACCGGCAAGAAGGCTCCAGTTGTTGGAGAAGTTGTGCTGGACTTCGAACTGATGACCCAGCACTTCGGTCTCGATGGGTCCGTCGCCGGGCTCGCCGACGAAAGTTTCACGTGGCGTGAAACCGTACTCTTCCGAATAGGCGACGCCTCGATCGAAGGGAATCTCCTGATTTGTGTATTCCAGCTCGTAAGTCAAGCTGGTTGCATCGGAGATAGCCCAGGCGATCGACGGATAAAGGCCCGTACGCGCCGTTTCAACCGTTTCCCTGAAGCTCTCCGCATCCTCCTGGAATCCCACGATGCGCAGCCCGAACTCGTCGTTGGTTCCCGCCGTGGTTTGGAAATCCCCTTCGAAACGCCTTTGATTCCAGCTCCCGAAGGTGGCTCGGAAGTCCCCCAGCGTCTCGAATTGCGGTCGTTTGGTCACAAGATTTACCGTGCCGCCAGGCTCGCCGCGTCCAAACAGCGCCGAGCGCGGCCCTTTGAGCACTTCCACGGACTCGATGCCCACCAGGTCCCGTGGACCGGCGAACCCGCGGCCCGCGTTGAATCCGTTGACCAGAAATCCGCTCGGCAGATTGATGTCTCCGTAGAAGCCGCGAATCGAAAAACTGTTCCACAATCCGCCGAAGTTGTTCTGGCGCGCAACGGACGCCGATAGATCCAGCGCCTGATTGAGGTTTATCGCGCCGGTTTCGCGCAGCAGGTCTGCATCGATTAACTGGTCCGCCGACGGTTTTTCCAGGTCGTCGAAATTTCCCCGATACGCGCGGCGCTCGCCCAGTACGAAAATCTCCTCCAGGACTTCCTCGCTGTCGCCTGTCTGTGTTGTTTGCGCCGCAGCGGGCAGCGCGCATGGAACCGTGAGTGCGGCGGCGAATGCGAGCGCCGCCGGCTTGAATATGTGATTGGTCATTGGTTGTCTCGATCCGTAAACGTTTGAAATGCTGCAAAGACAACTGCGCGGCGCGGAGTGCGCAGACGCTCGTGGCGGTGCGAAAATCGAAGAGTTTTAGATCGAGGGAGGACCCGTGGGGGGAGGTCGAATCGGGCGCAGACGCTTCAGCGGCGCTTGTCTCGCGGATTGCGTTGCGGCGGAGGCCGCGGCGACGAACGTTGGCGCGGTGAGATTTGCAGTCGGTACGAGTCCTTCTTGCTCATCGGTCAGGATCGCGATACAGGCAACGCCATCATGCTCGTGGGGAAGCGAGCCGAATTCGCTCGCATGCGCAACGGAGATCGTTTGCCCGGCCAGGAACAGGACTACCCCGAGCTTCAGTATCCAATTGTGCTGAGCGATTGGCGACATGCCCGCATTCTACACAAGTCGGATTCCTTCGCAAAATCCCTGGCATTTTTGGCGCAATCTCGCGATGGTAGCCCGATGACCGTCCGTCAGGCGAAAGAAACCAGCTTCGATTGCCGAATCCGCTTGTCGCGCGTAAGCAGCGGTACGCGACGTACAATGCTGGTTGCGGCTATCAATTCATCTGCCGGGTCGCCACGAAAATCCAGTTGCGTGGACGCCAGCGCCACTTCGAGATCGATCGGCCAGACATGGATGCTGGAAAGGGCGACTTCCACGGCAGGCTCCGAGAAATCGAGCGACACCCTTCCAAGTTGACTCAGTTTGGCCAACTCCCATAGCACGATGGCGGAAACGCTCCAGCGATTTTCCTCAAGCAGCATTCGCTCCCTGGGGCGAATCCGGTCCTCTAGCGCATGCACCAGAATATGAGTGTCAAGATTGATCATTCGCATCCCAGCTCAGCCCGGTTGAAAGCAGGTCTCCATCGACGGAGATCTTTCCTTTCAGGCAACCGATCAGCGCACCGGGATTGTCGGGATACGGGATGACCCTGGCGACCGGGCGACCATGCTTGGTGATCACCAGCCCCTGGGTGTCCAGAGAGTCGAGCAGCGCCAGGCACTGTTCCTTGAATTTAGCGGCGCCGATATAGTTTTCGGCCTTCATGACTTGCAGTCCATAATTTGTAACTGGTCATAAATTATGGACATATTTTCCGGTTTGTCAATGGTCATGCAAATCTTCCCTGGGCCCCGAACTGGTCCTGACGATTCTCTTGTATAAATCCCAATTACCGATCCAGATAGATATTGAATCCTTCGCTGGCGTAGTAGCTCCAGCCGCCTGACTCGTCGGCGTAAATCAGGAAAACGGGCTGGCTGTTGCGTTCGGCGAAAGCGCGGCTTTCGGCAAGTCCGAGCACCATGAGGCCCGTGGCCAGGGCGTCGGCCCTTGCGGCGGACGGGTCGATGACGTAGGCAGCCGCGAGTTCGTGCCGCACCGGGCGGCCGTTGCGCGGGTCGATCTGGTGGGACCAGCGTTCGCCTTCGAGTTCGAAGAAGTTGCGATAACCGCCCGAGCCGGCGATTGCGAAGCTCTCGCCGCGGTTGCCGACCACGGCATAGATGTCGAAGGCTTCGGAATCGGGCGCTTCGAGTGCGGCCAGCCAGGACCGGAATCCGGGTTTGCGGCCACCAATCCCGAGTTCGCCGCCGATTTCAAGGAAGTAATCGTCGAATCCCCGCTCTTTCAGCAAGGCGGCCATGCGGTCCACGGCATAGCCCTTGGCGACCGCGCTCAAATCTATGTAGACGTCGGCCAGGCGGATCGCTGTCGATGCGGATTCGTCCAGCTCGATCTTGTCCGCTCCGGTGCGGCTCAACGCCTCGCGGATTTCCTCTTCGCCGGGGATTCGCGGGCCGCCGGACACCGGACCGCCCGACCCGAAACCCCAGAGATTGACCAGGGCGCCTGCGGTCACATCGAAGGCGCCGCCGGTGAGCGAAGAGATCTCCTTCGACAGACGCAGAACTTCAAGCAATTCGCCGGAAACAGGCAGCGCGGTTCCGACAGGTTGCGAGTTCAGGCGGGAAAGCTCCGATTCGGCGGCCCAGGTCGAGAACACCTGCCGGTCGAGGCGTTCGAGCAGGGATTCGAATTCAGCCGCCAGGCCTGGCGGCCTGCCCTGCCAGGGAGGGACGACCCATTGCGCCGACCACGAGGCGCCCATGGTGAGGCCGGAGGCCTCGCGAATCGTGCCCGAGCCGGCGAACCAGAGCAATCCGACAGCGAGCAAAAGCCCCCAGATACAAGCAAATACAATAAATC
>JANQSV010000091.1 GCA_028279115.1 Pseudomonadales bacterium | reverse complement strand
TGCCCAGTATCGTCAAGCCGGCGGCTTCGTACAATCGCACACCAGGGGATGAGGATTTCGCCACGTAATTCCTGAAAAGTTCGCTGCCGTAACTGGTATGGGTTCCTTTCAGGTCACTGAGATCCTTGAGCAGGAAGGGTATGCCGGCCAGGGGTCCCGATGGTCCGGGCGCCTCGTCCAGCGTTCCGGCATGTTCGAGCCCCTGCTCGTATAACGGCAGAATGATCGCATTGAGGGCGGGATTGCATTGCTCCGCCCGCGCGACGGCGCGTTCGTTCAATTCGACCCGGCTGAAATCGCCGCGTTCCAGTCCTTGCGCCATGGCAAGCGCATCCATGGCGAGATAGTCGTTTTCAGCGAGCATGTTGAGTCTCCTTTTTGCACAAGAGATTCTGCGACAAAATGGCAGGATTGCCATTTTGGACGGCGCACAGCGCCGCCCCGCAGGGGTGAGGGGCATGGATGCCCCGAATCACTCCGCTTCGCTCCGCGCAGAATGACAATTGGGGATTCATTCGAATCGGCGGCCGGTATACCAGCCGGCCTGCTGGACGTGTTGCGGCGCTTTTTCCACCACGTCGAGCACGAGGGCGAACAAGGCCATGCGCACGAGCACGCCATTGTCGGTCTGCCTGAAGATGGCGAGGTTGGGATGCTGGTTCAGATCTTCGTCGAGTTCGTTGGCTTCGGCGCGGGTGTCCCGGGGCAGCGGGTGCATGATTACCGTATTCGGCTGGCAATGCCGCGTGTAGATCGCCTGGTTGAGCCGAAAGCGGCCCCGATAGACGTCGGCTTCGAGCCGGCTGGCGAAGCGTTCTTCCTGGATGCGGGTGAGATATACCGTGTCGTTGTCGTGCAATCCCTTCGCCATGTCCTCGGTCTGGCTCACCTTGTGGCCGGCGGCGCGCAATTCGGCGACGATCCCGGGGGGCATGCGCAACTGCTTCGGCGAGATCAGGTTGAAATTGATGTCCCGATACAATTTGAGCAGCCTGGAGAGCGAATGCACCGTGCGGCCGTGTTTCAGATCGCCCACCATGCCGATATGCATGCCGTCGATGCCGCGCTGTCTGGATTCGAGTTCCTTGCGGATCGTGTAAAGGTCGAGCAGGGCCTGGGAGGGATGTTCGTTGACGCCGTCGCCGCCGTTGATCACCGGCGCGCGGCTTGCCTCGGCGAACTCGGCGACCGAACCGGCCCGCGGATGGCGCATGACGATAACGTCGCTATAGCCGCTGATGACCCGCGCCGTATCGTACAGCGACTCACCCTTGGTGATCGAGGAAGCCCCGATTTCGGCGGTTTCCCGCACATGCCCGCCGAGCATGTTGAAGGCGCAGCCGAAGCTGACCCTGGTGCGCGTGCTCGGCTCGAAGAACATGTTGCCGAGGATGGCGCCGTCGAGCGCCTTGCTGACTTGTCTTCGCTGCGCGAAAGGCTCCATACTGTCGGCCACGTCGAAAATCCGCTCGACATCCGGCCGCTGGAACTGTTGTACGCTGATGATATGGGTGCCGCGAAAATCCATGGAAGTCTTCTGGAAAGAGGGCCGGCAGGCTGTTTCCGACTGTCCGCATACTACAACATATCGCCGGACATGAGCATCACGCACACAAGCAGAGCAATCCACGCCAGAGGGTGCCCTCGATCCGTCGCCGTCTGGCGGGCGGCGCGCAGCGGACGCCGTAAATACATCCCTGTAGGCTCCGGGTTCGGCATCCATGCCCCTCACCCCCGCGGGGCGGCGCTGAGCGCCGTCCAAAATGGCAATCCCGCCATTTTGTCGCAGAATCTCCCGATGACTTGCGGTGCCGTGTCAGACAGGAATACCGCGGCGCGATGACGCGACAAACGATCTATTGGTACGACTTCGAGACCTTCGGCAGCGATCCCCGCCGCTGCCGCGCGTCGCAATTCGCGGGTTTGCGCACCGATGAAAATCTCGAGCCCATCGGCGAACCGCTGGTGCTCTATTGCAAGCCGGCGGACGACTTCCTGCCGGATCCGGTGTCCTGCCTGATCACCGGCATCACGCCGCAGAAGGCGCTGGAGGCCGGCGTGAGCGAAGCCGAGTTCATCACTCGCATCAAAGAGGAATTCAGCCGGTCGGGGACCTGCATCGCCGGTTACAACAACATCCGTTTCGACGATGAGCTCACCAGGCAGTTGCTCTACCGCAACTTCTTCGACCCCTTCGAGCACGAATGGCGCAACGGCAACTCGTGCTGGGACATCATCGACATGACGCGGCTCTGCGCCGCCACGCGCCCGGAAGGCGTCAACTGGCCGCAATCGGAAGAAGGCGCGGTCACCTTCAGTTTGTCCGAACTGAGTCAGGCCAACGGCCTCGAACACGAACACGCCCACGACGCCCTTTCGGACGTGCGGGCCACGATCGCGCTTGCCGGGCTTATCAGGGATCGCCAGCCGCGGCTTTACGATTATGTCTTCCAGTTGCGCCGCAAGGACAGGGTCGGCGCCCGGATCGATCTGTTCACGCGCAAGCCGATCCTGCATGTTTCCGGCAGGTATCCGGCCCGGCAGGGCTGCCTGGGGCTCGTGATTCCCGCCGGCGCGCATCCGGTGAACAAGAACGGCGTCGTCGTCTACGACCTGCGCGTCGATCCAAGGCAATGGGCCGGGCTTTCGGCGGAGCAGCTCGCGGCGCGCGTGTTCACCCCGCGCGACGAACTCGAAGGCGAGCGTCTGCCGCTCAAGATCGTCAGCATGAATCGCTGTCCGGTGGTGACCTCGCCGGCGGTGCTGACGCCGGAGCGGGCGGGCCTGTACGGCATCGATCACGAGGTCTGCCGCGATCATTGGGAGTATCTGATGCGCAATCCCGAATTGCTGCGGCGGTTTTGCGACCTGTTCCAGGCGGATGGCGGCAGGCGGGAAAGCGACCCCGATTTCATGATTTACAGCGGCTTTTTCAGCGATGACGACCGCTCGCACATGGAAACCCTGCGCGGCATCGCTCCCGCGGATCTCGGCCGGGTCGACCTGCCATTCAGGGATGGGCGTCTGCCCGAGATGCAGTTCCGCTACCAAGCGCGCAATTTCCCGGAAACCCTGAATGGGGAGGAAAACGCCAAGTGGCGCGAGTTCCGCCGCTCCCGGTTGGAAGACCCGGCCGCTGTCGCGGCATTCGAGCGGTCGTTGGAAAAGGTCCGCGCAAGCGATCAGGCGGGGAGTGGCCGGATCGCCGCCGATCTCATCAACTACGTTGCCGGCATTCGCGCCGCTGTTGCATAGCTTTGGACAAGTTCTCCCACATCAGACCCTACCGCGATCACGAAATCGGGCCGGTTCTCGAACGATTGCTGGAGGACCGGGAATTCATCGACAGCATGGCCGCCTTCGCCAGCCCCAGGCTCGCGCGCTGGATGCCCGAATTGGTGCGCATTCTGACCAGGCGCCGCCTGCGGCGCTGGATCGAATCGGTGCATGACGTGCAAAGCATGCAGGAAGTGGTCGAGTTTTACATGAACCGGTCGATCCGCACCACGACCTGGGGTTTGAGCGAGGAGGGACTGGAGAAATTCCAGCCCGGCAAGGCGCATGTTTTCGTCAGCAATCACCGGGACATCGTCATGGATCCGGCCTTTACCAACCTGCTGTTGCATCGCGCGGGACTTTCCACCTTGCAGATCGGCGTCGGCGACAATCTGCTCAAGAAACCGTTTGTCGCCGATCTCATGCGCCTGAACAAGAGTTTCATCGTGCATCGATCGCTGAAAGGCCGCGAATTGCTGCTCGCTCTGCAGTTGCTTTCGGAATACATCCACCATTGCGTCGACGATTCCGAAAACGTCTGGATCGCGCAACGGGAAGGACGCGCCAAGGACGGAATCGACCGCACCGATCCCGCGCTGGTGAAAATGCTGGCCATGGGCAAACGGAAGTTGCCGCTGTGCGAGAGTCTGGCCACCTTGCATATCGTGCCGGTGGCGATTTCCTACGAGTTCGATCCTTGTGACGTGTTCAAGGCTCGGGAGTTGCGCGAGGTGCGGACCACCGGGGGTTTCACTCGAACCGCGGCGGGCGATCTGCGTCAGATCGCCGCCGGCATGACCGGATTCAAGGGCAAGGTGCATGTGGCCTTCGGCGAAGAGTTGCGTTGCGAAAACGAAGACGCCGAGGCGGTGGCCGCGGCCGTCGACCGCCAGATCATCCGGAATTATCGCTTGTACGAGACGAATTACCGGGCGCTGGAGATATTGCTCGATGAAGGTGAGCTGGATTCACCGGCGCTGAGGCAAGCCGCCGCCGGGCGCGATGTCGATATCCGCTCCCGAGACCTGTTCGATCGGCGGCTCGCGCGGGTCGAAAGCGAGTTGCGCAAGCTCTACCTGTTCGGTTATGCGAATCCGGTGATCAGCCGGTACGAGTGCGAGGCGGGCGCGAACTGAGCCGCTGGCGCAATTTCCGCAAGCGCTGCCAAAGCGTTTTGCGCGCATTCGGCGTCAAGGGGCCAGCGCAGGTCAGCGCAAGCTCGGCTTCGCGCAAGTTGGCCGCGAGTTGTCTGTCGTCGGGCCCCCGCTTGCCGAATCCGCTGGCGAGTTGCCGCAATTGCAATTCCATGCGCAGCGCATGATCTTCTTGCGGGGAATTCATTCCCGCGTGAATCTCGAGTTGCACACAGTCGCGGCGCTGCCGCTGTTCGCAATCCGCCGCCCGGGAGCCGAGTTCGTCCGGGGCTTCCGTATCAAGCAGTTCTTGCAGGCGCGCGCCGAGTTCGCCGGAGTGGTTCTCGTCCGCCGCCGGCAATTGCTCCCAGTCGTCGATAACGACCGCTTGCCGGCGTTCGGCAAATTCAGCGGAGTCCGCGGCGCCGAACAGGCCGGCTTCCAGTTTTTCCAGATAGCCGGTTCGCGGCGCCAGTCGCTCGAGCAGTTCGTCGTGGTTCCGCTCCGCGGGCGGGCGGGCGCG
>JANQSV010000052.1 GCA_028279115.1 Pseudomonadales bacterium | reverse complement strand
GGCGCCGGCCTGCAACATTACCGGCTGCACCGCGAAATCGAGATCGCCGTAGTCGACGGCGCGCGAATGTTCGGCAACGGCCTGCTGCTGCCCGCCGGCCCCTTGCGCGAACCGCGGCAACGCCTGCACGAGGTCGACTTCGTCGTAGTCAACGGCAAAGCGGCAGAACCGCTGGAATTGCCGGTCCCACTATACGAGGCGGCAATGGGGCCACACTCCCTGGTCAACCTCGCCTCAGACGAAGAACGCTCGTTCACGGGAGCCCCGTTCCACGTCGGCAACACCTTGCAACTCGTTTCGGGAATCGGCAATCCGGAGCGGTTCTACGCCTTGATGGAAAGCCTGCCGTACCCGCTCGCCCGCATCGAATTCCCCGACCATCACAAGTTCAGCGAGGAAGATTTCGCCGGCGAGCGCATCGACGCGCATCAGCCCATCGTGATGACCGAAAAGGATGCGGTAAAATGCCGCCGATTCGCGACAGCCAATTTCTGGGCCCTGCGCGCCGAAATGAAACTGCCGCCGGATTTTGTCAAGAACCTGCTGAAACGGATCCGGCAGGCAAAGGCCGAAGCGAAAGCCAGGACCTGAATTGCATCGCTGGAAAAATGAACGTAGACCGCAAACTGCTCGCCATACTCGTCTGCCCCATCTGCAAGGGCGAATTGCGCTACGACCGCCAGGCCGCCGAACTGCTATGCGTGGCCGACGGCCTCGCCTTCCCCATCCGCGACGGCGTCCCCGTCATGCTCCCCGAGGAAGCCCGGGAAATGAGCTTCGAAGAGCGGGAAAAGGCCCGGTGACGTTTTCCGTCATCATTCCCGCCCGCTTCGCTTCCACTCGCCTGCCCGGCAAACTGCTGCTCGACCTGGCCGGCAAACCGATCCTGCAACACACCATCGAACGCGCGCAGGCAAGCGAGGCGAGCCAGGTAGTAGTCGCCACCGACGACAAGCGCATCGCCGAACTGGGAGAATCATCCGGCGCCAGCGTAGTCATGACTTCCCCCAACCACGCCACCGGCGCCGACCGCATCCAGGAAGCCGCAGCCTCACTGGGCCTGGGCGGAGAGGAAATCGTAGTCAACGTACAAGGCGACGAACCACTGGTCCCGGTAGCCGCAATCAACCAGGTCGCGCGCAACCTGGCACAGCACGAGGACGCCGGCATCGCCACCTTGTGCGAAGAAATCACCGACGCAGCCGAAATCGCCGACCCCAACGCCGTAAAAGTAGTCCGCGACGAGCAGGGATATGCGCTCAATTTCAGCCGCTCTCCCATTCCCCACGATGACGCATCTCCGGATCTACGGCACATCGGCATCTACGCCTACCGCGTCGATTTCCTGAACCGTTTCGTACAATGGCCGCAATCCGAATCGGAACTAAGCGAACGACTCGAACAATTACGCGCCCTAAGCCACGACGTAAAAGTCCACGCAGGAATCTCAAGCGAGCAAATCCCTCCAGGCATCGACACCGAAAAAGACCTCGAAACGGCCCGAAAATTCCTCGCAAAACAGGGCGCTCCCTAATGAACCGTCATTCTGCGCGAAGCGAAGCGCCCCCACTTCGTCATTCTGCGCGAAGCGAAGCGCCCCCACTTCGTCATTCTGCGCGAAGCGAAGCGGAGTCGCAGAATCTCTTCGAGCTTGCACCATTCCCGCCGAGATTCCGCGACTACGCGCGGAATGACATTGTCCCAGGCATCACATGAAGCTCACCAATAACGCCGAACTGCAGCCATACAATTCCTTCGGTGTCTCCGCGAAAGCCACCTGCCTCGCGGAAATCCACGCAAGCGAAGATCTCGAACAAGCAGTAGAACTCGCGGATTCCAACGATTTGCCCCTGCTACTCCTCGGCGGCGGCACCAACGTCCTGTTCGCAGACGATTTCCCCGGCATGGTCCTGCTAATGCGCAATCGCGGCGTC
>JANQSV010000051.1 GCA_028279115.1 Pseudomonadales bacterium | reverse complement strand
GTAATTGGCGGATTTCTTCGAGATCGAAGTCGATTGCGTAATAACGCCCGTCGGCGCGGGCGCGGCCCGGGAACCTGTCGGCGACGTCGGTGGTGCGGTCGAGCGTGATGTCGTGCAGCACGATCAGGCGGTCGTCGCGCGTCATCACGAGATCCTGCTCGATGTAATGCGCTCCCATGCCGTAGGCCATGGCTTTGGCCTCCAGGGTATGTTCGGGCAGATAGCCGCTGGCGCCGCGATGGGCGATGACGATTTTTTCGGTTTGAGCGTACACGGAAGCCGAAGCGAGCATGAGCGGCAGACCGGCAAGAAGAATGGTTCGCAGTGGCAACGCGGACATCGGAAGTTCTCACGATTCGATTGAGGCGCCAGTGTAGCTGAAAAACTCAGGAGCCGAACCGGTAACGCAGCTTGACCGCGAGGGTGTCGACCACGGGCATGTTCCAGGACTGTTCGAGCATATCCTGGAAGGTGAGGAAACTGCCGCGCGGCAGATTGCCGCCGCGGGTGTAGACCACGAACAGGTCGGACAGGGGCGCGATTTCCCAGCGGTAGCGCGCCTGGAAAGTCATGCGGCTGATGACGAAATCGTCCGGCGTATCATTCGGTTTGGCGACGTCGTGGAGAAATTCCTTCTTGTGCGGATTGACGATCCAGAAGCGGTCCTCGAAGGCTTTCAGGCCGGTCCATTGCAGGGACAGGCGGAATTGCTGCTTGGCGGTGATGAAATAGCTTGTTTCGATCCGCGGCGACCAGGCATGCGCCTCGAAGCTCGTATAGCGGCCTCCGCCGCGATGTACGAGCAGTGCTTCGCTGTCTTCGTAGTTCAGCATCGCGTCGAAGTAAAAGCGGTCGATGGGGCGCCAGGAAACCCTCCCCTGCATCGAGTTGCGGGGCGGACCGAGTTCATCCTGTTCCAGCGTTACGCCGACCGACCAGGACAGGGGCTTGGCCACATCGCTCATGTAATTCACGTTGAGGCCGAAGCGGTTCGGCACGGCGAAATCGCCGGCGCCGCGGCCGAGACGGTCGTCGATGCGCTCGGGAAACCAGCGCAGGCTGAAGCTGACGTTGTCGTTGTTGAGAAAGGTGTAGCCGCGATTGAAAAACGCGCCGAGGCGCACGGGCCGGCCTTGGGTGTTCCACTGATTGGTGACGAAAACGCTGGTCGTGCGGTCGCGCAGCCCGGGGACATCCGATTCGATGTTGAACCAGGCGTAGTCGAAGTTGGCCGAATCATTGCGCTGGCTGAAGCCCAGATCGTTGATTTCCAGTTCGTCGTCGAGAAAGGTCGCGCGGAAGGAATGGTTGACGCCGCGCCGGGGGCGGAAACTGACGTCGTTGAATATTCCGGCGCCCGTGACGCCATGGGCGTCGCTGTACATGGCCTGCCCGTCCACCACCCAGCGATTGTCGGAAGAAAAGTAGTTCCAGTCGATGGCGTTTACCGTGGCGTCGACTTCCGGGTGCGAGATATTGGCGCCCATCCAGCCGATCGAGCGGCGGCCGCCGCCGCGGGTGTCCTCGTACAGCAATCGCCCGATGCCGAAATCGCGGCCCGTGGCGTGGATGCCGACCGGCGTGCCGTCGTCGAGCGTACCTTCGATCGTCGTATCGTCTTCGATGGCGAACAAGGCGCCGTATTGCCAGTTGCCGGCCGAGCCGGTGAACTTGCCCGCCCCGAGCAGGTCGGCGGGAGCGCTCACATCGGTCGGCACGACGTTGACATTGTTCGGGATACGATTGAAATGCGGCGCGCCGCCGATGCGCCTCGTGTTGAGCAATGTCAGCGGACCTGAAGGTCCGCGCCTGAATCCGCCCGTGCGTTCGGTGGCGTTGAAGATGTCCTGGCCTTCGAGAAAGAAGGCGCGTTTTTCGGGAAAGAAAGTTTCGAATGCCGTCAGATTGACGATCACGTCGTCCGATTCGACATTGCCGAAATCCGGGTTGATCGTCGCCGACAGCAGCGAATTGGTCGTGGGGCGCCAGAAGATTTCGGCGCCGGTCTTGTATTCCGCCTCGTTCCTGATGCCGTCCCGGACGCCCGAAACGAAAGGATAAAACGTCAGTTGCCGGCGCGGCTCGATATCGCGCAACTCGTATTTCTCGAAGGCCGACAGATACTCGTTCACGGTTCGCGGCAGCGCGGGGTTGGACCAGGCTTCGCCGCCGAGATGCCCCACCTGGCGTTCGAAATAGAAGCCGATCTGACGGGTATCTCCCGCCCGGGGCAGCGCCACCATCGACCAGGGAATGAAATACTCGATGCTCCAGCCGTCTTCCAGCGCCTGGGTGAAGCCGCTCCAGGGACCGTCCCATTGCATGTTCATCTGCCGTTCCGGCAGCAAGGTGGCGTCGGTCATCGAATCGCCCAGGTTCAGGCGCAGGAAATAACCGTAGAGCCCTTCGCCGGAGGTGTCGAGGCCCACGACGAACCCGTCGCGGTCAAGACGCGTGTCGCGCGAGGTCATGCGCGCCACCAGGGTGCCGGGAGGCTGAAAGTTGACGGCCGAAATGTAGATGCCGCGTTCGGTATAGAACATGCGGACATGGGTCTCAAAGGGAGCTTCGGCGAGGGTGTCGGGGTCGATCACCCGCATGCCGTCGACTACGGGAATCCGATCCCAGACCGGTTCGTCAACGAAACCGTCGAGCCGGATATTGGCTTGGCCCTCTTCCACCCGGGTCAATTGCGGCATTTGCGCCAGGGCGGCGCTGGCCGCGGCAAGCAACAACAGCGCGGCGATAGAGTGCAATTTCATTTTATCGGCTAACGCTCGCCTAGCACGGCTTCCAATTGCAACAACCGCCGCTGCCTTCGAATCTCGAAGCGCACCGAATCTCCAGGCTCGACCTCTCTCAACAAGTCGGAATAGGTTTGCAGGTCTTCGACAACTTCGCCGTTGAAGCGAAGGAGGATGTCGTTTGCCTGTAAACCGGCTGTTTCGCCCGCGCTGCCGGGCGTGACGCCGTCGACGCGCACTCCCTCTCCGGTCCAGCCGAAGTCGGGCACGACGCCGAGCGCCGCCCTGCGCGGACCGGCGCCCTGGGCCGGAGTTTGGATTGTGGGTGCATTTTCCAGTGTGACGCGGAAAGGCTCGGTGCGATCACCGAGATAGACCACAGCTTCTTCCAGCCAGAGAGCGATATCCGCCATGCCGGCGGTATCGAGCTTGTCGCTGGTATCGGACGGACGATGGAAGTCCGGATGCGTTCCCGCGAAGAGATGGATTGCCGGAATGCCGGCTTCGAGGAAACTCGCATGATCGCTGCCCGCAACGGCCGCGGCCGGGAACTCGGATGGCACACCGATGGTGAAGCCGATGCCCTGGGCCATGAAGGGCCATTCATACGCGCTTTCGGCGCCGAAAACCTGCAAGCTGCGTCCTTCCAGCCGACCCACCGAATCGAGATTGATCATGGCGAAGAAATCGCTGTAGCCGCCGGGGGGCTCGCGCAGGAAGCGCCGCGAGCCGATCAGGCCCGATTCCTCGGCGGTGAATGCGGCGAAAATGATCGGGCGCTGGGGGCTGAACGAGCGCGCGAGTTTCGTCGCGGCTTCGATCAGGACGGCGACGCCGGACGCGTTGTCATCTGCGCCGGGATGAATCTCGCCGCCTTCGATGCCGACATGGTCGTAATGCGCGCCGATGACGATCGGCTGCGCGCTGAGCGCCGGGTTGACGCCGGGCAGGAGGCCGACGACATTGGCCAGTTCCACCTCTCCGGCTCCGGCCCCGGTTCCGTCAATAGCTTCGCGCCAGCCATGCAGAAAGGCGCCATCAAGCGGTTGCAGGCCGGCGGCGCGGAACTGATCGGCGATATAAAACGCGGCTTCCTCCAACCCGCGGCTGCCGATTCCGCGTCCTTCGCGTTCAGGGCTCGCCAGGTATTCGGCGTGACGCAGGAACTGGCCGGGCAGATATTTCGGCGGCAACTCGGCCAGCGCTTCCAGCGGCGGCAACGAAAATGTGGGGGCGGCGACCAGGTCGGGACGCAGCCATTGCATGGGCGAGTCCGGGCTGGTCCAGACGCCCGAGACGTCATTGGTCGGTTCCTCGCCATAGAAGCTCAGATAGGAATAGCGGCCGTAATGCGGCAGTTTCTCGATCATGCCCGGCATGGCGGCCATGCCGTCCACGTGGATCAGGCCGATGGCCAGTTCCGGATTGGCCGGATGGCGGCCGATGAGGACGGTGCTGCGGTCGGCGAAAGGCAGCGGCTGGCCGGCGAGCGCGATGTCTTCGGCATTCGCCGCCGCGCCATAGGCGCCCGCGGCTGTGAGCGCAGCTTCGGCGAAGGGATTGTCGCGGCCGAGCACCCAGACCGAGCGGTCCGGCGGCAAGGCGCTCATCGACTCTTCCGTCAGTATGCGCGCGTCGACGCCCGCGGCAAAGGCTTCCGCCAGACGCCGCCATTCTTCGCGATTCTCGCGCGGCAGCAGGAAGGCGATTTCCTGGGCGCCGAACATCTCGCCCACCGTGGGCGGCGTTTCCTCCCGGTCGAGCTTGCGGAAGATATCGAACCAGGGATCGACGAGCACGGCTTCGAGGCGGTCGTAATCCGGCGCCACCACGCCTTCGAGTTTCTGCGTCAGGCGCACGAGATGGATTTCCGGCTCTTCCTGCCCGGCGTAATACAGCGCCAGCGGCACGTTCAACTCATAGGGTTCGCCGCTCTGGATCTGGGCGAATAGTATCTGCGCCTGGTTGTTGCCCACCTCGTCGACGCTCACCGAGATCTCCGGCGCGCCGGTTCGATTAACCCATTGCGCGAAGAACGGCCCGAGGTCGAAGCCGGCGACCTCCGAGAACAACTCGGCGATGCCGGTGAAGCCGATGCGCTGGAAGCGATAGTCGGCGTAGAGCCGCCGCAGGCCTTCGAGAAACAGGTCGTCGCCGAGTTCCACCCGCAACATGTGCCAGAGCATCAGGGTCTTGCCATAGCCCACAGCCTGCGAGGCGGCCGAATTGCGCGTGGTGAACTCAGTCAGCGGAAAGTCGGTTTCCTCGGCGACGTAATTGCGATAGCGCGCGAGCATGTCCTTGCGGTATTCGGCGCCGCGGCCGTCCATTTCGCGGAACAGGTGGTCGGCGAGATAGGCCGTCAGTCCTTCGCTCCAGTTGCCGCTCTCGTAGTCCGGATAGACGCCGTTGCCCCACCAGTTATGCAGCAGTTCATGGGGATAGGACGATTCGAGGATGAAGGGAAAGCGGATCACCTGGGAGCCGAGCAAGGTGAACGAGGGCATGCCGTAGCCGGTTTCCCAGAAGTTCTCCACCAGCGCGAACTTGGAAAAGGGGTAGTCGCCGAGCAGGGGCTCGTAGAGTTGCAGGTAACGTTCGGTGGCGTCGAGATAGCGGATCGCCAGGTTGGAATCCGGCGTGCGCAGATAGGCCAGGGCCTCGATGTCTCCGGCCATTTGCGAATACTCGGTGAACTGCGCGGCGATCAGGTAGATTTCCTCCATCGGGTCGCGGCTGCTCCAGCCGTTGGGGCCAAAGCGGTCGCCCTGGCTCACGGCGAGCCAGTCCCGGGCCGAATCGGCGAATTCCACGCGCAGGTCGAAACTGACCAGGCGATCGCCGAAGTCGGGAATCCAGTAACTCGCCTTGCTCAGATAGACGCCGCGGGAGTCGATGATGCCTGTGGTTTCGGAGAAACTTTGCGCGTATTCGGCGCCTTGCTGCGCCATGTCCCGCGCGATGCGGCCGCGATAACCGACGGTGAAAACGCCGTCGGCGCCGGTTTCGATCCGGTAGGCGTCGGTCGGCGCGACTTCGCCGCTCATGGTGTTGGGCAGAACGCCGGTGGGCAGGCCGAACGCGAACCGCGGGCTTGCGTCGCCCGGCGCTACTTCCAGATTGCTGTTGAGCCTGAACTCGGCGGGGCCGCCTGCCAGCGAGGGCGGCAATGTGACCGTGTCGAACACTTCGATCTCGCCCGCCGCCGGATCGAGGCTGACTCGCAGATCATGGTGGATCGGTTCCGGTGGCCCAAGGTCTTCAGAAAAAGCTTCTTGCGAAACAGCAACCTGCGCCATGGCTGTCAGGTACAGGCAGCATAGCAGTCCGGCAAGCAGGATTCGGGACGGTTTCCGCGAAGGTTTTAACATAGCGCGCTCCGCTTCAGTCCAGGCCAAGCAACTCCATTGCCGCGGCGTGGTTCCAGTCGCCGATGTGAATCTGCGAGGCGCCGTCCGGCGTGCGCGTGGTGCTCCAGGCCAGGCGGCCGCCGTCGGGGGAGAACACCGGCAGGATGTCGGCGCCTTCGGTGTTGGTGGCGCGCACCGGCGGACCGTAGCCGTCGATGTCGATCAGGAACAGTTCGAAGTTGGCGTGGCCGAGCAGGTTGCTCGAATAGATGATGTATTCGCCGCTCGGATGGAAATACGGCCCCCAGGCCACCATGGCTTCGGCCGTCAATTGCCGCGCTCCGGTGCCGTCGACGTTCATGGTCCAGATTTCGGCGCTGTTGCCGTCGGGATTGAATCGCCGCCAGACGATCTTGCTGTCGTCGGGGCTGAAAAACGGTCCGCCGTCATAGCCCGGCGAAAAGGTTAGCTGGGTCACGTTGCCGCCATCGGCGTCCATGATGTACAGGTCCATGAAATACGAGGCGTCGTCCTCGAGCAGCGCCCGTTCCGCGCGGCTCAGGGGCCTGCCGTAGGCTTCGCGATTGGAAGCGAAGAGGATTTTCGAGCCATCGGAGGAATACGAGCCTTCGGCGTCATAGCCGTCGGCATTGGTCAGGTTCACCAGGTTGCCGCCGTCGCTGTCGGCCTGGTAGATCTCGTAGTGGCGGTCGTAGTCCCAGCCATAGGGGCGGTCGATCCCGCTCCGGCGGATTTCGATCTCCTCGGCCTGTTTCGCCAGGGCGTCGGGGTCTTCGTGAGTGGAAGAGAACATGATGCGGTCGAGTGTCGGATGGACCCAGGAACAAGTGGTCAGGCCGATGCCCGGCGAGACGACGGAAGCCGTTTCCGTGGCGAGGTCCATCAGGTGAATCTGGTAGAAGGGATTGTGGCCGGGCGCCTCCGACTGGTAGATGAAACGATCGCCGCCGGCGCTGAAATAGCCTTCGCCCGAACGCAGGCCATCGGTGACCAGTTGCCGCGTGTTCGAAAGCAGGATCGCTTCGAATTCGCCGTCGACGAAATTGCCCGGCGCCGGATCGATGGTGACCGTGGCGCCGGCGACGCCGTCAGCATAACTTTCAGCATCTTCCGCCGCGGCGGTTTCGATTGCAGCCGTGCCGTAGCTTCGGTACACGGTGTCCTGATTGGCTTCGGCCGCGGTCGGCGGCATCGGCATTCCCGGCGGATGCGTTTCCGCGGGCGGCTCGCATGCCGCCAGCGCAACGAGGCAAAGTAGCAGGACAAATCTACTCATGTTCCGAATCCTGTGAAAAATCCCTCACTTCAGTCATTCTGCGCGTAGCGAAGCGGAGTCGCAGAATCTCCCGGGGGATTCTGGTGGGCTGTGCATGCCGTCCATGGCGCGAGTTCAATGGCTTCGACTAACCCCGGTCTCGCCATCCATGGCGAGCCGTGCGGCCCTCAAGAAGCGTTGCTTCTTGTCGGCTGCGCCGACCGGGCCTCACCCGATAACATGCCATTAAAGGCTTTTCCTGTATAGACCGGATCGAGAAAAACGCCTTCCTGCCGCGCCGTCCCGGCGATGGTCCGGTACACTTCCGGGCCCGCTACGCCGTAAGCCGGCCCCATGTAACCTTCGATCGTATCGACCGCGAGATTTTCCGCGTCGAAGCCGATTCCGTAGCGCTCGCTCCAGGCCGCCACGTCCCGGCGCACCTTTCGCTCGAACCAGGCGGCGTCATCGCAGACGTTGAAGGCCAGCACCCTGGCGCTCAGGCCGAACAGTTCGCGGGCGACGAGCAGGCCGCTCTGGGTGCCGCCGGAACCGGTGGCGGCGACGACGGCGTCGGGCTCGATTCCGGTACGCTCAAAATCCTCGCGCAGTTCTTCGCAGGCGGCGATATAGCCCCAGAGACCGATGGCGTCGCTGCCGCCGATGGGGATGAACATCGCGCGACGGCCCTTTCGTTCGTATTCGCGCTGCAATTCGCGCCCGTATTCCTCGTGCGTATGCCAGTCGGCCTGGGAGATGCAGGTAATCCCGGCGCCGCTGAGATGGTCGAGCAGCAGATTGCCCGACAACTCGGCCGGGCGTTCGCCCCGCAGCAGCAAGTGCGCCCTGAGTCCGAGGCGCGCGGCGAGCACGGCGGTGGCGCGGCAATGGTTCGACTGTACGCCGCCGCAGGTGATGACGGTGTCGCAATCCTGCGCAAGGGCCTCGGCAAGGATGAATTCGAGCTTGCGGACCTTGTTGCCGGAAACCTCGACCCCGGTCATCTCGTCGTGCTTGACCCAGATGTCGACCCCGGGAAATTCCGCGGAAAGCCGTTCCAGCCGGGTCAACGGCGTCGGCAAACGGGCCAGATCGAGGCGCGGGGGAAAATCAATCATCGCTGGTGCGTATTGGAAACATCAATCCAAGCATGTGAAGTGACGGCGAATAGTAGCGGTCCTTATCATCGATGACTATAGTTGTGATCTGACGCAACAGGGAATTCAGGCTCAAGTTGACGGACAAGCCAAGCGGGGGACTATTTTGAACGCGGAACAGATCGCCAATATCGTTGCAGGGGGAGAGTCCGAGGTGTTGGAGTTCAAGAGCACCACCGGAACGCGGCGCGAGCCCGCGCACACCGTTTGCGCAATGCTCAACCAGCAGGGAGGCCAAGTACTGTTCGGTGTGTCGTCGGAAGGCCGTGTAGTGGGTCAGCAAGTCAGCGAGCGCACTATCGAGGAAGTCGGCGCCGAATTGGCGATTATCGATCCGCCGGCGTTTCCCGCGGTCGAGCGGATACCGGTGAAAGAGGGCCTGGATGTGATCGTTGTATCGGTGGAGCGCGGGCGGTCGGGACCGTACATGTACAGGGGCAAGGCATATCGGCGAGTCGGCAACTCGACCATCGAAATGCGCACTGAAGAGTATCGCCGGATGCTGTTCGAGCGCGTTCACAACGAATTGCGCTGGGAAAACCAACCCGCGAAGGGATGGTCGGTCGACGACCTCGACACGAACGAAATTAGCACCACTGTCGAGGAGGCGATCCGCCGCGGCAGATTGGAGGATCCGGGAACCCGCGACCCTGTCGAATTGCTCCGCGGCTTGGGTTTGTATCGGAGTGGAGCGCTATTGCGGGCAGCGGTCGTGTTATTTGGCAAGGAAGTTGGAATCTGGCCTGATATGCCGCAGTGCTTGCTGCGCATAGCGCGCTTCAAAGGTATTGATCGTACGGAGTTTCTCGACAACCGCCAGTTCCACGGCAACGCTTTTTCTTTGCTCAGGGCCGCCGAACGCTTTCTACGTGACGGTTTGCCGATAGCTGGCCGCATCGAAGAGGATCGATTCGAGCGTATCGACGAACCGCTGTACCCGCCGCTTGCGACGCGCGAAGCCTTGGCGAACGCGCTTTGCCATCGCGACCACTCGATTGGCGGAGGCTCTGTCGGCGTGGCCATATACGATGACCGGCTCGAAGTGACATCCACTGGCCCATTGCATTTCGGATTGACTCCCGAGAAGCTGTTTGCGCCACATGAGTCCATTCCCTGGAATCCGCTCATCGCCGAAGTGTTCTATCGGCGCGGCATCATTGAACGCTGGGGCCGCGGAACTTTGAAAATGGTTGAGGAAACCATCGCCGCCGGCTTACCGCAACCTGAAATCAGGGATGCCGGCGGTTGCGTGACGGTCGTTTTCCGACAACCCGAATCACAAGTATTGAGCGACCAGCAAAGACAAATTCTCGGGCTACTGCAACAAGAGGAGCAACCCATCCCGTTCCGGGAAATTCTTTCGCGGATGCCCACGTCCATTAGCGAGCGTCAAGCCAAACGTGCGCTGATCCAATTGAAAAACCGCGGTCTTGCGACCGTCAGTGGTCGAGGCGTCTCTGCGAGGTGGAGGCCCTCGTTGAAGTAATGATCTTTTCAGACTCCCCCGAGGGGTCTAATAGGGGCCTAATATAGGTTTTGCAAAGATCTATGGGGGGTCTAATGGGGTCTAATAGGGGGTCCAATACCAGCATGATGGGCTGGCGCGGCTCTGGTTGAATCAGTGCGCGAGCAAGACGATTATAGCGGCATCACTTATCGGGAACAGCGAATGATTGACGGATTTCAGCGCGTATTGGACCACATTCGCTCCATTGTCGGCACGTCCAATGCCGGGAAACATATGCGTTCCGCTTTCCTTGCCTTGTTTTCGATGTTGCGATAGATAATGCCCGGTATGGCGGGAGTGTACGGTACAAGAACGCCAGTTGCAGGTTTGCGACAAGAGGAGTGATGCGTGAATCCCAACGGCGACGCAATTGTTACCATTCATAGCGAGATAGCGGTAAAACTGAACTTCGCCTGTCATCAGAGCGCATTCGCATTTCTGCGCGAATTGCGAATCGAAAACAACGATACCGAACAGCGGTTGGAAGATGTGCGAGTCACGCTGTCTTGCAATCCAGCATTCCTAAAGCCCAAGTCTTGGGTGCTTGATCGAATCGCTCCCGCAGGGATCAGGGCCATTTCCGAACGGGATATTGCATTGGATGGAACCTTCCTGCTTGAGTTGGCCGATTCCCTTTCCGGACACGCGATGATCACTGTCGAACACAACGGCGCGGTAATCGCGGAACAGACGAAGCCGGTCGAGTTGCTTGCCTACAACGAATGGGGCGGCGCAGGTTACATGCCGGAATTGCTCGCCGCTTTCTCGATGCCCAATGATCCGGCGGTAGACCGAGTTATACACGATGCGAGCATGATTCTGCGGCAAGCAGGCAAAGCGGACCAGATCGACGGCTATAAATCTCGCAGCCGGCAACGAGTGTGGGAAATCACCTCAGCCATCTACACGGCCATTTGCAATCTCGGCGTCACCTATGCTGTACCTCCGGCCAGCTTTGAAAGCGATGGTCAGAAAATTCGTTTGCCGAGCCAGATACTTGAGAATCGCGTCGCAACTTGCCTTGACACGGCAATGCTGTTCGCCTCCGCATTGGAGCAAGCCGGACTCAATCCCATTGTTGCGCTGCCGCGTGAACACGCTGTAGCCGGTGTCTGGCTTCAGCCCGAGGAGCTTTCAACCATTGTCGCCGACGAAGCGGAAGTCCTCAGAAAACGCGTTCAACTACAAGAATTACTATTGTTTGAAACCACATTCGCCACGAATTCTCCCGCGCCGCCGTTTTCGAAAGCAGTGGAGACCGCTGGGAAACTCATCTCGCAGGACAGGGATGTGAGGTGGTCCTGATTCACAGGACAGTCCGAGGGCTGATTTAAGGTGTGCCCGGGTTGATTTGGAGCCCTCGATTTCCAGAGTCTATGCTTGCCG
>JANQSV010000046.1 GCA_028279115.1 Pseudomonadales bacterium | reverse complement strand
GAGGCCCTGCCGGGCGTCGGCAGGAAAACCGCCAATGTGATCCTCAACACCGCCTTCCGCCAGGTGGCGATGGCGGTCGACACGCATATCTTCCGCGTGGCCAATCGCACCGGCGGCGCGCCGGGGCGCAACGTGCTGGAAGTGGAAAAGGAACTGCTGCGCCTGGTGCCCGGAGAGTTCCTGCTTGACGCGCACCACTGGCTCATTTTGCACGGCCGCTATGTCTGCGTGGCGCGCAAGCCCCGCTGCGGCGATTGCCCCATCGCCGACCTGTGCGAATACCCGGACAAAATCAAAATCTGAAGCGACTGATTCAGCGTTCGGACCCAATACAATAACCTGTTAACAGTTTCTTCAGAAATCCAGGTACATTTCTTTCGGGGTCGCGAGAGGAAATACTATACCGTCCCATTTCGTTCCACGATTTAGTATTTAAGAACAAGAATATGCCTAGTAGACAATATTGGCGATCCGGTCGAGTTTCTGTGTAACTTCTTCGGGCAACTCTTCAGGGCGCATCTGTTCGGCGATCAGGAAATACTGGCTTTTTTCCAGGGCCACGTCCGCCCTTTGTAGCACTTCGGGGAGCAGAGTTTTGCTCGCGGGTTCCGCCCGCAGGGTTGCGTTTATCGCGAGAGGATCGTCGAAAAAAGTTGGTGGCATTTGCTGGCGGAGATAGTCGAGCCCTGGTTCGGCGAGAAGGTCTCCCGCTTCCTCCGCGAGAAATCGTTGAAGTGCAGTCGGGTGCAGCAGATAACTTTCAGCTTCGTATCGTTCCCAGCGCAGGATGTGCAAGCCTTGTCCTGCTGTCTCATGATCGGGAAGTCCGCGGTTATCGCCGTCGAGCAGCAGCAAGCCGTTCAGTGGGCTGCGAATCGAGCGTAAAGCAAAAAAGTGCGCCCGCGCCTCGCGGGGATTGCGACCGCGATTGCTTTTCCAAAATGGAGTAGCTTCAAACCACCCGCGCAGCGGGTGGTCAAGCAATTTTGCCCAAGCCTTTAGCAGTTCGAAATCGGTCACGTCTTCAACGTACAACACACCCTTGGCTGCCTCAACAGCCAAAAGGTCAAGCGAAGTCACACGTTTCAATGCTTCGCGCAGGCTGTCGCGCTCCGTACTTTCGTTGAGCCTATGTGGTTGACGATAGAATGAAAGAATATTTTGTGGGCTGGTCGAATCGATCAAAACCTCAGAATGTGTTGCTACGACCAATTGGCCGCGCCGCTCCCTGCAAAGCGATAGCAGCAAAGCGTAAAGCTCTTTTTGCAGCACCACGTGCAGATGCGCATCAGGCTCATCAAGCAGAATGAGGCTTGATGGCCTTGCAAACAGGAACGCCAATATCAGCAGGACTTGATGAAATCCGCTGCCGGCCGTCGAGACATCAAGTGGCGACAGGCCTCCATTGCCTCGGCCTTCTGGAATACCCTTGAGATATTGACAGGATATATATGGCGCTCCCTGATATTTCGGTTTCAACAACTTGTATCGAAAGACACCGGCAATGACGCTTTCCAGCCTGTTCCATTCTTTGTCAGATTTTTCAGCGACTTCCAGCAATAGATTGCGTAAAATGTCGCCGCCCTTGCCCTGTCCAATCAACATGTCCTGATAGGGTCGGTCGTATCTCGTCTCATTTACCCCAATCCCGGAAAACGGCGGCACATAAATGACGCTCACTTCTTCGCGCGCAATCTCCAGGTTTTCCAAGTCTTCGGGCACGGGTTTAACATGGATTTGTTCTGGTCCAGAGTAGCGAAACTCGAAGCCGAATCGCCATTCAGAGCCATCCCGGATAACTCCCGCAAGTGAGATGATCATCGGGCGTGGGCTGCCGGCCGCCTTGCCTTCAACTTCTCCCTTGCGCAACGAAGTATGCGTGTCCTTCCACAACTGGTCCATGGAAGGCAGCGGCAAGGCGCTGAATTCAGATCTGGTTATGGGGGCGCCCTGTCGGTCGGTCGCTTTGGAACCGCTATCCGGGCCTTTTTTTTCGCACCATTTCCGCATGGCGAGATTCCAGACCATGATTGCCTGCAGCAATGTGGATTTTCCACTGTTGTTGGGCCCCGCCAACAACGAGACAAGATCAAGTTCAAATTCCTGGGATTGGAATCCTTTGAAAAACGCTATGCGAACTTGCTTGATCATGTGGTTCCGAGTCCGGGCATGGCCGAACGCTTTGGTGTTTCCCGCACTGGTCCGAACAAGTCAGGCGAACGAGCCGCGAAGGCATTCTACCCCATTCCGCTTGGCGAATATCCGCCGGCCTGTGCGAATTCCCGGACAAGACAGGGGCTTAAGTGTCATTCTGCGCGTAGCGAAGCGTAGTCGCAGAATCTCTTTGGGGATTCTGATGGGTTGTGCATGCCTTCCCTGGCGCGACTGATCGACTTCGACTGGCCCCAGCCTTGCCATCCATGGCAAGTCGTTCAGGCTTTCAAAAGCTACGCTTTCGATCGGCTACGCCGACCAGCCTTCACCCGCGCGGCGATGCGCAAGCGCAAGGCGTTGAGGCGGATGAAGCCGCCCGCATCGGCCTGATCGTAAGCGCCGGCATCGTCTTCGAAGGTGGCGATGTCCTCGTCGAACAGCGAATCGTCGGATTGTCTGCCGGCGACGATTACATTGCCTTTGTAAAGTTTCAGCTTGACCTTGCCGTTCACGTATTGCTGGGAATTGTCGATCAACGCCTGCAACGCCAGGCGTTCGGGCGAAAACCAGTAGCCGTTGTAGACCAGGCTGGCGTAACGCGGCATGAGTTCGTCTTTCAGATGGGCGAGTTCCCGATCGAGCGTGATCGACTCGATGGCGCGGTGGGCCTTGAGCATGACCGTGCCGCCGGGAGTTTCGTAACAGCCGCGGGATTTCATGCCGACATAGCGATTCTCGACGATATCGGCGCGGCCTACGCCATGGGCGCCGGCCAGCTCGTTGAGCGTTTCCAGCACACGCGCCGGGCTCATGGCCTCGCCGTTCACGGCGACTATGTCGCCGCGGCGATAGTCGAGTTCCACAAAGGCCGGCTCGTCCGGCGCCTGCTCCGGCGCCACGGTGCGCAGCCACATGGGCTCGTCGGGCTCGGACCAGGGGTCTTCGAGCACGCCGCCTTCGTAGGAGATATGCAGCAGGTTGGCGTCCATGGAATAAGGCGATTCTTTCGTGAGACCGGGGCCACGCTTCATTTCCACGGGAATGCCGTGCTGTTCGCAATACGCGAGCAGGCGCTCCCGCGAATTGAGATCCCACTCGCGCCAGGGGGCGATGATCCTGATGCCGGGGCTCAAGGCATAGGCGCCGAGTTCGAAGCGAACCTGATCGTTGCCTTTACCGGTAGCGCCATGGGAAATGGCGTCGGCGCCGGTCTCGTGGGCGATCTCCACCAGCCGTTTGGCGATCAGCGGCCGAGCGATCGAGGTGCCGAGCAGGTATTCGCCTTCGTAAAGGGCATTGGCGCGAAACATGGGATTGACGTATTCGGTGACGAATTCCTCGCGCAGATCCTCGATGAAGATCTCCCGGATGCCCATGGCTGCAGCCTTGGCGCGGGCCGGCTCGACTTCTTCGCCCTGGCCGATGTCGGCGGTAAACGTGACGACTTCGCAATCGTAAGTCTGCTGCAGCCATTTCGCGATAACCGAAGTGTCAAGCCCGCCCGAATAGGCCAGCACCACCTTCCTGATCTGAGACATGCGCAATCTCCGCCCGCGAAAAAGAGCGCATTCTAGCAAAGCCGTCCGCCAAGTCTCCCGTCATTCTGCGCGAAGTCGATTTATGAAGGTGAATCAATGGTTTATCTCGTGTAATCGTACTTACCGTTTTTGAATTGGTACGGTTTCGGCGCAATTTCCGCGAATAGTGTACATTGTCCTTCTCTGCCCTGCCCGGTTCATCGGTCCCTGGCTGCCTCTCTGCCGCTCCAGGCGCGTCGATCTGTCTCCGTCCGGTCCATCGGTCCCTGGTCGTTTCTGCCGTCCATCGGTCTTTGCCCGTCTCTCCCCGTCTATCGGTCCTTGTTCGTCCCAACCCTTTCGCCTGATTACCAGAACAGGCAGGATGCCGACCGTTCTTGTGCATGGATGCACGATTACGCAATCAACAAGGATGTGTTGCCTTGTCGCAGGCAAGTGGGTCGCAGCGCTACCAGCGGGGCCCGGCGCATGGATGCGCCCTTGTGAACAGTTACCGAGCGAAGCGAGGGTATTTATGCTTTTGCAAAGAAAAAGCCGCCCGAAGGCGGCTTGATTCGTTTATTCTAAGTGTGGGTTTGCTGATTGTCAGTCGTTCACAAGTCCTAGACGGCGGCCTAGGTTGATAAGGCTTCGAGTGGCTGTTGCTTTTTGTGCGTCTGCGTTCGCGCCAGCCTCGATTAGCATTTGTTCCATTTCACGGTTGTTGAATAAAATGGCTTGTGCAAGCGCAAATTCTCCGGCAATACCAGTAGCGTCGGCTCCCGCTTCAAGTAGTACGCGCACTGTATCCACATTTCCACTC
>JANQSV010000044.1 GCA_028279115.1 Pseudomonadales bacterium | reverse complement strand
GGCAGACATCCTGTTTCACGTCGCGGTAGACGTAGCGGAAACTCTCGTGTGATAGCGGCGATCCCGTCGACAGGACGGTTCGCAGTGCCGAGAGGTCGTGGGTCTTGCGGGGCCTCAGATGTTCCTTTTCCAGGGCCGCGATGTATTTCGCGCTCGTGCCGAAGACCGTGATCCCCTCCTCTTGCGCCATGTCGAGCAAGGCGGACGGCGCCGGCTGAAAAGGCGAACCGTCGTAAAGCGCCAGGGTCGCGCCGCTTGCGAGTCCGCTCACGAGCCAGTTCCACATCATCCAGCCGCAAGTGGTGAAATAGAAGAATACGTCTTCGGGACCGAGCCCCACGTGCAACCGGTGTTCCTTCAGATGCTGGATGAGTGTCCCGCCGGCGCCGTGGACGATGCATTTGGGCACGCCCGTGGTGCCCGACGAATACATGATGTAAAGCGGATGATCAAACGGAAATTGTTCAAACTCGAGTTCGGGAGTGTTTTCCGCAGGCAGGTAGTCATCGAGCGATACGGCGTTGCGGATACGGGAAATGTCCGCATCGACGCCGGCGACAGGTACGACGACGATTCGCTCCAGGCTGTCGATGTTGCCGGCGATCTCCGCCACCCGCGGCAAACAATCGATTCGCTTGCCATTGTAGAAATAGCCGTCGCAGGCGATCAGCACCTTGGGGGATATCTGGCCGAATCGGTCCATGACCCCGGCGAATCCGAAATCCGGTGAACACGACGACCAGACCGCGCCGACGCTCGCGCAGGCCAACATGCCGATCAGGGTTTCGGGCACGTTCGGCATGAAGGCCGCGACGCGGTCGCCGGGCGCTACCCCACTTGCCCGCAACGCCGCGGCGAGTCGGCCGACCTGCTCATACAGTTGCGCATGACTCAGGCTGCGGCGTTCGCCGTTTTCGAGCCGGGCGATCACGGCGGTCCCGTCGTCCCGCCGCCGCAACAGGTTCTCCGCGTAATTCAGCCTGGCGCCTCTGAACCATTTCGCGCCGGGAAACCTGTCGCCGTCCGTCAGCACCCGCTCCCAGGGCTCCGACGAGACGATCCCGCCGAATCGCCAGACCTGTTCCCAGAAGATCTCCGGGTTTTCGATCGACCAGCGATGCAGTTCGCCATAATCGCTGAATCGCAGCCCGAGCTGATTTTCGACTTGCCGGGCAAATCCCTGCATCCCGCTTGAATTGACGCGTACGCTCGAAGGCCGCCAAAGTGGATCGTTCAATCTCTCTTTCCTGGCGCCCAATTACCGATGACAACGGCGCTGTTCGTTCCCACGCACTTCCGGTCGCGTGGACCACCCTTGTAGCGCAATCTGGAATCTCAATCCACCGTTGCGACCTGTGCATCGGTTATTGAAATTGAAAATTCATAAAATATGAATTATCGTACACTTTTTATGAACGATAGTTCAATGCCATGAGCCAATTGAGCGAAGCGCTCTTCACGACCACACAGCAGCAGGTTCTCGGCCTGTTGTATAACCGGCCCGACCGCAGTTACTACACCAACGAGATTTTGCGGGCGACCGGAATGGGCGTAGCCACGATCAAGCGGGAACTGGACCGCATGACCGCCGCTGGGCTTCTCATCTCGCTGCGCCAAGGCAATCAACGCCATTATCAGGCTAATTCCGATTGTCCCATCTATAATGAACTGCGTGGGATAGTTCGCAAGACCATCGGTATCGTTGACGCGCTGAATGAGGCGCTAGCTCCGTTAGCCGACAGCATCGTCTGGGGCTTCGTCTTCGGTTCGGTCGCAAGCGGCAAGGATTCGGCCGGCAGCGACATCGACCTGATGCTCATCGGCGAATTGAGCTTTGCCGAGGCCGTCACCGCACTACACCCGACCCAGGAAGCCCTGTCGCGCGAAGTGAATCCCAAAGTGTTCAGCGTCGAAGAGTGGCGGCGCTTGCTCCGGGAGAACGACGCCTTCATACGAGAGGTATCGCGAAAGCCGCGACTGGATGT
>JANQSV010000030.1 GCA_028279115.1 Pseudomonadales bacterium | reverse complement strand
ATGGCGGGCCGTTCGGCCCTTAAGAAGCTTTGCTTCTTATCGGCTTTGCCGACCGGGCCTCACCCTGCCTCGGACGCCCGCCAAACACACCCCCAGCCCGACGGCGACTCACATAGTGCGGACCCATTAAGCCGTCATTCTGCGCGGAGCGAGGCGTAGTGATTCGGGGCATCCCTGCCCCTCACCCCTGCGGGGCGGCGCTACGCACCGTCCAAAACGGCAATCCTGCCGTTTTGTCGCAGAATCTCCTCGGAGATTCCGGGAGATTGTTCATGCCAACTTCGGTTGGAGTGGTTATTCCGACGTTTAATCGTGCCCATACGCTCGGCCGGGCGCTCGATTCGGTGTTTTCCCAGACCTTGCCGCCTCAGCAGGTTATCGTGGTTGATGACGGCTCCACTGATTCCACGGTCGATCTGGTGGCGGGCTACTCCGGGGTCAGTTATTTGCGGCAAGAAAATCGTGGAGTCAGCGCGGCGCGCAATCTTGGGATTCGTCGTTGCGGGTGCGACTGGATTGCGTTGCTTGACTCGGATGACGAGTGGCTGCCGGAGAAGCTTGAGGTGCAGTTTGGGGCGCTGGCGGAAAATCCTGGTTATCGTCTGATTCATTGCGACGAGATCTGGATTCGCAACGGGCGCAGGGTCAATGCGGCGAACCGGCATCGCAAGCGGGGCGGGTGGATATTCGAGCATTGTTTGCCGCTATGCGTGATTTCTCCGTCTGCGGCGGCGATCGAGAAGAGCCTGCTTGAAGAGGCCGGCGGTTTCAATACAGGACTTCCGGCTTGCGAGGATTATGATCTTTGGCTGCGCGTCTGCAGCCGTTATCCGGTTCTTTATGTCGATCGACCGCTGTTGCGCAAGTACGGCGGCCACGCCGATCAACTTTCGCGCAAGCATTGGGGCATGGACCGGTTTCGGGTACAGGCATTGCGCGATCTGCTCGCTGGAAACGACCTGAACGAGACCCAGCGGCAACTTGCGGTGGAAACATTGCGCAAGAAGTGCGAAATCCTCATCAACGGCGCCCGCAAACGCGGCAATCGGCAACTTGTGGAAGAATACGAGGAGATCCTGCGACAAAATGGCAGGATAGCCATTTTGGACGGCGTAAAGCGCCGCCCCGGCGAGGGGCATGGATGCCCCGAGTCACTTCGCGCAGGATGACAGCGACTTCCGTCATTCTGCGCGTAGCGAAGCCCTCCACTGTCATTCTGCGCGTAGCGAAGCCCTCCACTGTCATTCTGCGCGTAGCGAAGCCCTCCACTGTCATTCTGCGCGTAGCGAAGCGTAGTCGCAGAATCTCCCGGTGAATTATTCAAAATGAACGGCGAAGTCAATCTGGTAGTGGCGCATCCATTGGAAGCGAAGGCGCTGATCGAGTGGTTCGGTCTCGGGGAAGTCGAGCCGCGCGGGGAATTTCGTTGTTTTGAGAATAAGCAAGGAATCGCTTTGGTAATTTCCGGCATGGGTGCGCGGAATGCCGCGAATGCCGTTGGCTGGCTGCACGGGTGGCAATCTCCGGAGTTTCGCGCCTGGCTCAACGTCGGCATCGCGGGACACCCATTTGCGGCGGTGGGGCATGGTTTTCTGGTCAATCGGATTGAGCATCGCCGGTCCGGTGAATACTATTGGCCGCCGATTCCGGATCTCGACCTGCCGGGCTGCGGGCTGGTAACGGTTGACGAGCCTGAAACCGCATATCCGGAAGAAGCCGCCTACGACATGGAAGCAGCGGGATTCTTTGCGGCAGTGGCGGGTCTGACCACAACGGACCTGATCTATGTGTTCAAAATCGTTTCCGACAATCGCGAGAACCCGGTGAGCGAGGTGAATCCGAAGCACGTTCCGGAACTGTTCCGGAAACAGGAATCCGCCATCCATAAGCTGGTCGATCATCTGCGCGAGCGCAGCGCGGCTTGCGCCGACTGGTACGGCATGCCCGCGGAATACGCGTCGCTCTTATCCCGGTATCGCTTCAGCGCTACGCGCAAGGTCGCCTTGGCGCAATATTGCCGCCGTTTCCGCGCTCTCGGCAGACAGGATCGATTGAGCGAAATTGCCAGCGTGCGCTTTCGCGATGCGGCATCGCTCATGACCGCCATGCGGCTGGAACTGGCGAAGGCGAACGAGCCCGGCGAAACTTCTCGCCAAGAGGCGGAGTGACATGTTTTCCGCAGTCTACTTCGAATCCGCAGTGCGCGATCATCCGCGCACGCGAGCGATCCTCGCGCGCTATGGCGAATTGCCCCACATCGAATGCGAACGCTTCGGGCAAATCTTCAATCGCAAGGCCCAGAACTTCCGCATGCAAAAGCAGTATCCCGCCCTGATCCTGGCGCGCAAACACGGCCGCAAGGTTCTGCCGGCGCCCGCGGGATACGGCTTCGAGGCGGAGCAAAGCCATTATTTCTCCCACATGCTCAATTGCATCTACGACTGCCGCTATTGCTTCCTGCAAGGCATGTACCGCTCCGCCCATTGCGTGCTGTTCGTGAACTTCGAGGATTTCGCCGATTCGGTCCGGCAAAGCCTGACCGCCGGCTCGGGCATGCAGGTGTTTTACAGCGGCTATGACTGCGACAGTCTGGCGCTCGAGCCCGTCAGCAAGTTCGCGGAATACTTCGTTCCCTTTTTCGCGCAACATCCCCGGGCCGTACTCGAACTGCGCACCAAGAGCACCCAGATTTCCGGCCTGCTGCGAATGGCGCCTGCGCCGAATTGCATCGTCGCCATGAGCTTCACCACCGAAGCTTGCGCGAAGCAATGGGAGCGCGACGTCCCATCCATCGAAAAACGCCTGAAGGCTCTCGCGCGCCTGCAGGAAGCCGGCTGGCCCGTGGCGATACGCTTCGAACCACTCTTGCCGGAAGCGGATCAGAATGCGTACGCATCATTGTTCGAGCTGGTATTCAGCCGCCTCGACGCCGGCCGCGTGCATTCAACGAGCACCGGCCTGTTCCGCATGCCGACCGACTATTTCCGCAACACGCTCAAACTCCATCCCGACGAACCTCTGTTCGCCCGCGAAACCCGGACCGAGAACGGCGTCGTCTCCCTCGAACAGCCGGATCGGGAAGGCTGGCTTGCGGAACTGGAGGAGATGCTGTTTCGCCACATCGACCCGGCAAGTTACTATCGTTGCGCAAACTGAAAGGAAATCGCATGCGACATCGTAGGGGCGAGGCATGCCTCGCCCGCATCGCCGCACAATCGGATCGATTGAACCGACAGGACATTCATGAACATTGCAGAAAAGTCATTGATCGTGATTTCCGGATCGAACTCCGGCATCGGCCTCGCCATGGCCCGCGAAATGCTTGACCGGCGCCATGCCGTGCTGGGCCTCGTACAAGATGCGAAGCGAGATCCCGTGCAGCATCCCGACTACCGCCAGGAACAGGTCGACATGTCCGATCCGGACAGCCTGCAAACCCGCATCATGGAGATCTTGCGCGGCATTGACGTCCCCGTCCGCGCTCTCGTCAACAACGCCGGCGTCGGCCGCATGGGCTTTCTCGAACAACTATCGGTCAGCGACCTGCAGGTAGTCATGAATACCAATTTCCTGTCTCACGCCATCGTCACAAGAGCTTTCCTGCCGCTGCTCAAGCGCCAGGGCTATGGCGATATCGTCTTCACGGGTTCCGAGTCCGCGCTGAGCGGAACCCGGCAAGGCAGCGTCTATTGCGCGAGCAAGTTCGCCATTCGCGGATTCGCCCAGGCGCTGCGCGAGGAATGCGGCAAAGCGAACGTCCGCGTCAGCCTGATCAATCCGGGCGCCGCGCGCACTCCCTTCTTCGACGATCTGCACTTCGAACCGGGGGAGGGCGCAGACGAAGCCATCGCGCCGGAAGACGTCGCCGCGGTGCTCGCCATGGCGCTCGAAGCGAGGCCCGGCACCGTGCTCGACGAAATCAACCTCTCGCCACTGCATAAGGTCTGGCGCAGGAAATGACACGGGATTCTGCGACTCCGCTTCGCTACGCGCAGAATGACGAAGTGGGGGCGCTTCGCTACGCGCAGAATGACGGTGGGGAATTCGTCATTCCGCGCCCAGTCGCGGAATCTCTGCGTCTGGCCGTACGCGATGCGACAATATGACGCAGAGCAAGTCTGGGCTGATTCGCGGATTTGTCTGCGATAATCATGACTTGAGAAATCAGCGGGCAGAGCCTCGCGCACAAGGGTCTGAACATGCAATCCAGGTCGATTTTCCGTTTCCCGGCGGTGCTTGCCGCCCTGATCGTCTCACTGGCGGCTTTTGCCCATACTCCGCTGAAAACATCCTCGCCCGCCGCCGACTCCACCGTGGCGCAGGCCAGCGCCATCGAAGTCGAGTTCAACGGTCCCGTGCGGCTCGTGCGTTTGCAGGTCATGCGCGGGGAAGTGGAAATTCCAACCGAATTCGCCGTAAATCCGGAGCCGGTAACCAATTACCGAATCGAGGCGCCGAACATTCCCGCCGGAAAAATCACCGTCGAATGGGCGGCGATCGGCGCGGATGGACACACCTTGACCGACACCTTCAGTTTCACGGTCGATCCGAACGCGGCGGGAATCGCCGGAAACTGATCTCCGGCCCGCATGAGCCATGGGCCTTACGCCCGCAACAGGCTGGGAACTCGCGATTCAACTGGCTAAGCTGCTGGAATATCTCGGCATCGCCAGCCTGGCCGGCGGCACGATCTGCCTGCTGTTCTACCGGGATGACCGCCGCAGTACGATCGTCCTGATCACGGCCTATATCGGCCTTTGCTGTCTGCTTGGATTCAACGGCGCGCTGTTCAGCTTCCTGTTCCAGGTGGGAATGACGAGCGGCGGAGGTCTTGCCGGCATGTTCGATCCCGATATGGCGCGACTGTTGCTCGGCTTCGAGACCGGCAGCGCCACGCTGTTGCGCCTGGCCGGATTTCTCGCGCCCGTGGTGGCCTGCGCCGTTTTTGCCAATCGTCTCGGCAGCCGCCCCCCAACCCGCGCGCAATATCACGCGCTCGGTGTTGTACACGCATTCTCGCTATTGCTCTTGCTGGCGAGCTTCACGCTCGCGGGCCACATCGCCGTGCTCGATCCGGTCGCCAAGGTATCCATCGCCTTGCATATTCTGGTCGCCGGCATCTGGGTCGGGGCTTTTATCCCCTTGCTGTTTCTGTGCCTGGGCAGCACCGGGGAAACGCTCGCGGCCACCATGAAGGGATTCGGGGACATGGCCGGATATTGCCTGCTATTGCTGTTCGCGGTCGGCCTGATCCTCGTGTTCGAGCTGTTCCATACGCCCGGCGAACTGATTTCCACGCCTTACGGCGTTACCTTGCTGATCAAGCTGGGACTGGTGGGAATATTGCTGCTTGTGGCCGCAGGCAACCGCTTCGTACTCGTGCCGAGAATGCTGGCCGGCGCCGGATCCGGCGGCTTGGCCAGGGCGATCAGGGTGGAAATAATCATCGCGGCGGCGATTCTTGTGGTTACCAGCTGTCTGACCACCACGGTCGGATCGCCGGCCATGCCGATGTAGGCAATCAGGTCAGATCAATTTCCGCCGGAATCGGCTGCTCCACGCCCTCCGGCTCTTCCACCAGCCTGGTTACGATCCAGGTATTCAGGTCGAATTGCATCAACCGCGCAGACTTGGCGCCGCCATATACCACCGCTTCGGCAGTTATGGCGCCTTGCCGCGCGAACAGCAAGGCATCTCCCGCCGGCGACCAGACGAGGTTCGAAAGCGGCAGACTGCTGACATACACCGCGACGGGTTCCGTACCGCCGCTCAAGTCCCCGAGCCAGATCGTCGAACCGGACGCATCGTGTCGAATGAAGGCAAAGCGGTCGCCATCGACCGACAACACCGGCGTTTCATGCCGGCGCCCCGCGAGCCCGCCGCCGGAACTGCTTGCCGGCACAAACTCCTGGTCGAATTCCGCCAGAGCAATGTCAGTCCGGTAGGGCGCAACCGGATCGGCGCCTCTTTCCGTCAGCCAGCCTCCAGCCATCATCGCCATGGCGAGCACGGGAAGCGCGAATGCCGGCCAAGGCACGGCGCGCCGCCGAACTCCCGCATTCGCCGCTTGCTCCGCAACGAGCCGATAACCTTTCTTCGGCACGGTTTCGATCTTCACCAAACCGCCGCCCGCGGCGCAAAGATGCTTGCGCAACTCGGAAACCGCCCGCGTCAGCGAATTCTCGGTGACAATCACGCGCGGCCACAATTCGGCGGCCAGATCGTCCCGGCGCAAGGTCCGGCCCGGATTGGCCGCGAGAAAACACAACAAATGCATCAGCCGCGGCTCAAGCTTGCGCTCGACCCCGCCGCCGCGGTGAAAAATCCGGTTGCAACCCGGCTCAACCCGCCAGCCGCCGATGACAAAATCCTCGCGCCGCGGCCCGGAATGCTGCCTCTCAATCATGCGTCGCTCCGACCTCTCAGAACTCTCAAACAATATAGACGTTCAAAGTACCCAAATGGTTCCAGTCCAACACTCCAAACATAAGGCCAATTCGAAAACTTCCAAGCATATTCGAAGCCGCAAGACGGAGTCGGCTCATCGCCGCCTGGGCACAAAACCCACGGCGTAACCGAAGGGTCTTCCCATCTTGTTGAGCGTTTCCATCGTCGGGTTTCCTTCGTCGCGCTCGACCTCGGCCAGGATTCTTGGCGAAATGCCGATGATGCGCTCGGCGTAGGCCTTCTGGTTCAAGCCCGAGATCTTGCGCATCCGGCGTACGGCTTCGCCCGGGGACAGATCTTGATTTTCGATCGCTGCGATGAGTTCGCGCTTAGCGCGAGTGGAATCCTCTTGTGATCGTTTTGCCATCAGCTCTCCTGCAAATCCAGCAGTTGTCGAGAGTGCGTCTGAACAAAAGGGTCGCACCGCTCGATGATGTCATCGTCGACGCCGCTGTCGCGCATGATGTCGGGTAACCGCCGCAACTGGCGTCCGAAGTCGCGCGGCGCCGCCCGCAAGGTGTTTTTCTTCCCGGGGAATAACTCCACGACCGCGGCCCATTCAGGGTCTCCGGCAGTTTCGGCATTGTCCGGCCAGCGGCACGAACGCGTGATCTCTTCGGGGTTCAGATACATCGGCGCGAAGTCGAACAAAGGCGCAAGCTTCACTATTCCGTTCTCGTGGCGCAGCAAGGCCGTGTTGCGGCCGTGGCTGTCCTTGTTGCCGAGAACGACGTTGACGATGTCGCGCTTGATATACTCGATCAATTCGGCTTCCGGCTCGGTGCAATAAGCCTCAATAAGTAGTCGGCGACAACTCGGATAGAGAGGAAAAACGGACATTTTCTTCACATTTCCGTCAGGCATTTCACCGCCTCGAACCCCAATATGCGGTCCTGAGCCGCCGCGAATCGGCGGAGTTTGCATTCGGTTCGACAGAGACAGAGGAGTAAATCGATGATCGAGCGAACTACATCAATACGAAGGCCCGTTCCCTTCGCTTGGGGATTCGGGCTGGCGGCATTGCTGGTTCTGGCGCTGGCCGGCCAGTCACAGGCCGTCAGCCAGGAGGCGTTTGCGCGCGGCATCCCGACCCTGGCGCCCATGCTTGAGGAAATCAGCGGCGCCGTAGTCGAAATCGCCACGGCAAGAGAAGTTCCCGCCCGGCGGCAGTTTTCCTTCCGCGGCAATGAAATGCCCGAAGGGCTGCGGCGCTATTTCGAGAACTTCCCCGAGTTCAATTTCCCTGAAGGCCCGCGGTCGTTGCGCCGCGGCGCCGGTTCCGGCGTCATCGTCGATGCCGGCGAGGGCTTCGTCGTTACCAATCATCACGTAATCGACCGGGCCGCCTCGATCACCGTGCGCTTGAGCGACGGCCGCAGCGCCGAGGCCGAACTGCTCGGCAGCGACCCCCATACCGATCTGGCGCTGTTGCGGATCGATCTCGACGATCTGGTCGAGATCGCATTCGCCGACATCGAAACCGTCCGGGTCGGCGACTACGTCGTCGCCCTCGGCAACCCCTTCGGCATTGGCCAGACAGCCACGTCCGGCATCGTCAGCGCGCTTGGCAGAGCCGGCCTGACCAACAACAATTTCGAGGATTTCATCCAGACCGACGCGGCCATCAATCTGGGCAATTCCGGCGGCGCCCTCGTCGACCTGGAAGGCAACCTGGTCGGCATCAATGCCGCCATCATCAGCGGCAGCGGCGGCGGCAACAACGGCATCGGCTTCGCGGTGCCCGCGGACATGGTGCAATCGGTCATGGAGCATCTTGAGCGTGACGGCGAGGTCAGACGCGGCCTGCTCGGCGTTTCCATCTCTGATGTCACGCCCGAACTTGCCGAGGCGCTCGCCCTTGAGATCGATTCCGGCGCCATGGTGATGGCCGTATCCCCCGGCAGCGGCGCCGAAGCCGCCGGCATCGAGGTTTCCGACGTGATCATCGAACTCGACGGTGAAAACATCGGCAACTCGCGGGAATTGCGCAACAAGGTCGGACTGACGCTCCAAGGCGAAGAGGTCGAAATCGCCTTGCTGCGGGACGGTCGCCGCATTGAACTCGATGCCGTGATCGGCGCCGCCGCCGGCGGCGCGGTGGCCGGCGATTCGCGCGCGCCGCGAAACCCGGGTTTTCGCGGCGCCCTGTTGCGCGACGCCGACAGTAACCTTTTCGGCGTCCCGGGCGTTGAAGTAACAGATGTGCGGGAAGGCGGCAGAGCATGGTCCGCCGGTTTGCGCGCCGGAGATCTCATCGTCGCCGTCAATCGGCAAGCGGTGGAATCTCTGGCCGGTTTCAATCAAGCGATTGAAGAAACCGGCGATCTTGTCGGGATCACTGTCCTGCGGGAAGGAAGGGAGATGCTTCTCCTGGTGCAATAGTCCGGTCGACCCGATCAACCGGACTGTCGCGAAATTTCCCTGGTGTGTGGCGGCAGGCGTTCGGATCTTCCCTGATCCATCCCCTCCCTCTCCTGAACGCCACCGGCAGTGTCCCATTTTAGGGCCGGCCTGTTCAACAGGCCGGCCCGTTTTTTTGAGTTTGGTTCCGCGCGGAACGTCCCCAAACTGTCATTCCGCGCGGATCGGATCAATCGCATTCGCGCCAACGATTCGAAACAAGCCGCTTCAGACAATCAAACTATCGATCGATGCCGATGCGATAGGCGCCGGTATCGGGCAATACCTCTTCGAGTTCACTCGCCAGCGAGTCGATGAATTCCGAAGGCGGAATCGCGCCGTTGCCGAAAGCGAACTTGAATTCGCCGTTGAGCAGTCGCGCGCGCTGGTCGTCGGTGACCGCCCAGCGGGCGATGTAATAGTCGGCCGGCGGCAGTTCGAAAGGGATGGGGTAAACGAAACTCTGTCCGACGCGCTCCGGGTCGTAGATGAAGCCGATATCGACCCATTCCTCTTCCGGGGTGTACAACGCCAGTTTCAGCAAGCGCACGTCGACCCGGAAACTCATCGTGATCATGCGCGGGGGATCGGACAGGACCGAGTCGTCCGGCGGAAAGGTCACGCCCGGCGAAAGCACGCCATGGCTGTGCTGGGCCAGCGCGGGACCGGCAAGGAGGATCAACGACAATCCGAGAAGAGTCTTGCGGAACATGGGATGGATTTTATCCGAAACCGGTTGTCCGGTCTGTGGCGTCACCCCCACCTGATCTGCCGCGCAGATCAGATCCCCCTGAAGGGGGAGTATCCGAACCCCGGAGCTGGGGGCGGGCAAAAGAAGGCGGTGGAGCAAATTGCCTCCACATTCAGATGAGCTTGGGCTGGAAGTAGACCATGGTTTGCCGGGAGAGCGCGGCGAGCCTGCCGTCTTCGCTGAAAATCGTGCCGGATTGCTGGGTGTAGCCGTCCGCGGCCCATTCGATGTCGAACTTCAACAGGAACCAGCGCGTTTCGATCCGTTCCGGCGGCGTGACGAATTCCAGTGACCAGGACAGCGAACTGGCCGGCGCCCGGGTGTCGGTAAAGCGATTGAGCAGCACCGGCGGCGGGATGTCGGAAACGGCGACGACCGCCTCGTCGCGGAAATCGCTCAGATCGGTGCGATGGGCGGCCCAGATTCTGATCGTGTCTTTCGCATCCCCTGAATAGGGCGTTCCACCGCCCATCCAACGCCCTTCGTAGAACCTGAGAAAGCCGGGCATGCGCTTCGGATCCTGCTCGCGCAGCGGCGTGTCCGGCTCGGGCCGATCCGCCGTGAAGCCGTGATCGACGGCGACCGCGAGTCCTTCGCGCGGCTTGCCGTACGCCGCCAGCGCCTGCAGGCAGACCTGGCCGTCCTGGACGATCTCCGCACTCGTCTGGGTGACGTTGCCACCCTCGCGCGGCACGCGGGTGCGCACCGCCGATTCCCCGGGCAGCAGGGGACCGACGAAGGAGACCATCAGCGACCGCAGCGAACGGTCGGTGGCCACTTCCTTGCGCATCGCCGTTACCGCCAGCGCGGCCGCGACCCCGCCGTAGACCGAGCGGCCCTGGGACCAGTGTTCCGATACGTTCGCCAGATTGTCGGGATGATCCCGCAAGGCGCCCAGAATATCCGCCAGATCGCTTTTCATGATGCTCCGTTTTTCCTTTATCCCGGGTTTTTCATTTGCGAGAGTGTAGTGTTATGCTTTTCCCGGTTCGGCGAAGGGCTCTTCGCGTTCGATTCAACTCAACTGTTTGCAAAGCCCCGCCATGACGATTTCCGGTCTGCGCCGCAACATTCGCGTCAGCCTGACCAGCGCGCTGCTTTTGCTGGCGGCAAGCGCCGCATGCGCACAGGTCAACCCGGTTTCCCGACCGCCGCGCGGCGAGGGCGGACTCGCCGCCAACACCGCCACCATGCCGGCGGACGACGCCGTACTCGGCATTGCCCCGAGCGAGTTGAGTCTGGCTTTCCCCGACGACGTGCACCTCGTCAAGCTTACCTTGCGCGACGAAACCCGCGCCTGGATCGAAATCAATTTCCGTTACAACCCCAGACCCCGGCGCAATTTCGTCTGGGAACTGCCCGAACTGCCTCCGGCGACATATTACACCGCCGACTGGGCGATCCTTTCGGCGCGCGGGCAATTGATCCGCGGCAGTTTCAGCTTCGCCTTCGGCGCCGGCGCCCAGCCGCCGTCGCTGATCCGGGAAGCGGAGGAAGCGTTCCTGCAACAGCGCGCGGGAAGCGACCCGGATACGCGTTACGTGGCGCCGCCCCCGACCCGCATTATCATCAACCGGGAGCCGCCCCGATTCGATCCGCCATTCACCATAGACCTCGACACCGAGGAGCCCTGCTAGCCCCCGTCGCCATGGCGCGGAATGTTGTTCCGTTAACCGAACATGAAGCTGAAAGTGCTGTCCTCCAGAAAAACGGCCAGACAGAACCAACTGTCTGGCCGCGCGACGGATCGTAATTTCATGGTTTTCCCAGTCAGAGAGCCGCCACTTCGTCTCCGGCTTCTTCATCGCTGATTGGCGCGACCAGCGGCGCCAGGCACAGCGGGCAGCCGATCACGTGGTCGTTGGGGCCGAGATCGAGCACTTCGCGACGCTCCGCCATGGCTTCATGGAACTGCTCATCGGTCATCGTCACCCGGATGCCGAGATCGATGAACATGTTGGTCACCGAACGGTTGCCCGAACCTTGCCAGTTGCGCGGGTCGGGAACGTTCGGGTTGGTTTCGGTGTTGTTCATGTAACCAACGATATGCAGGATGGCGCCCTTGGGCAGCAGCGGCGCCGCGTGATCCGCGTAGGGATAGCCGCGCACCCAGTTGTGGTCGTAGCCGACGCAGGACAGGGTCTCGACGGTATAGCCCCAGATCGCTTCCAGGCACATGCGCTCGCCCGGGGCGTGCAGATGCGGCTCGAAAGTGATGATCTTGGTGTGCTGGTCGAGCACGGTGTAGGCATGCAGTTCCTGGTCCTTCTCGTTACCCGCGATGCTGATGTCCACGCCATTGCCCAGACCGATGAAAGTGTTCTGGTACCTGGGCTGGTAGTCCCGGTCGTGGAAGCGGAAGCCGATTTCCAGGTGGCCGGTGGTGTCGCGGCCGTTGGAATGCAGATGGACCGAGTCGGAAACGACCCAGGACCCCGCCTGCAACAGTCTGCCGGCGTCTTCGTCGAAGATGTCGGCGTTGCGGCCGACCTCATGCACCGGCCAGGGAATCGCCGGTCCGGGCAGGCGCTCGCCGTCCTCGTCGAACTTCGCGGTGCCCCAGATCATGTGATGGAAAATGTAGCGGCCGCCAACGGTCTCGCGACCGGTGCCGAGCTGGTTGTCGACATCGTTGATTTCGACGATTTCCACCGACTTGACGTAACGGTCCTCGGTCAGCCCGGTCGGCGCCGATTCGATCTCGCCCCACCAGTCGGGCGTGCCGGCCAGTTTGGTTACATCGGTCATCCGCACGATCAGGTCGGGCTCGCCCGCGCCCCATTTGACGCTGTCGTCGAACTCCAGCGGCGCGGGCGCGTCCGCGGGGTCGCCCCGCCGGGCGCCGCTGCGGGCCCAGGCGGAAATGGCCGCGATTTCCTCGTCGCTCAAGGAAGGATCGTCCTTGAACTCCTGGATGCCGATGTTCTTCTCGACATACCAGGGAGGCATGGCGCCGGCGCGGTCGCGCAGGCCGGTCTTGTATTCGATCAGTCCCGCGAACGGCGCCACCTGTTCGTAGGTCGCCAGCGGCATGGGACCGGCGCCGCCGACGCGATGGCAATTCTGGCAACTGCGTTGCAGAATGGGTTCGATATCCCTGTGAAAGGTAACTTCGTCCGACTGCGCCGGCGCACTGTTCGCCGCGGCGGCGAAAGCGGCCAGGGCCAAGGCTTTTCCTGGCAATAATCGCATGGCATCAATCTCCTCGATTGGGGATGGATCAAATGGAAAGGTTAGCATGAAACCTCCATCTGTTAAACGCGGCGCGGGTTGCCGGCAACAGCTTGTCGCAGGCAACCCGCGCTCGCGAATCGCGGCAAATCGACGCTGACCGGGCTCAGTTCGAATCGCGCAGCAGGGACCAGAGATTGGAACTCGCCAGCAGGCTGATCAGCAGCACCGTGAAGGCGGCGGCGAACCATTGCAGCGCGTAGGAAAGATTTTGCGTATAGCCCGCGGCGTCGGCGCTTACCGCCGGCCAGTGCCGCACGAAGACGCCGGGCTGTTCCTCGGTCAGCCTGACGCTGAACGGGAACAGTTCTTCGTCGAAGACGCCGGCAAGCACATCGAGTTCCAGGCCGCGCACGCGCAAGGGCCGGTTTTGCGGGTCGATCTCGCTGGACAGCACCCTGGCGTCGTCCGGCGGCACGTAAATCTGGGCGCTGGTGCTCAAGAAGCCTTCAACCGGGCGCAGATCCAGGTTTTCGGCATCGACGCCGATGCCGCTGATCCAGCCGCGCTCGACCAGGACGAGTTCGCCGGTGGCCGCGAGCCGGAACGGGGTGACCACGCCATAGCCGATCTGGCCGTTGAAGAATTCGGCGAGCACGAGAATGCCGCGATCATTTTCGTATTCGCCGGTCAAGGTCACATGGCGGTTCGGCAATTCCGGATTGGCCGGATGCAGATGCCCGCGCGGAATTTCCTCGATCGCCGGCGCCGTCAGCGACAGTTGCGCTTCCAGTTCGCGCTGGGCTTCGACCTTTTCGCCGGCGCGCTCGAGTTGCCACCAGCTCAGGCGCAAGAATCCGGCCATGCTCATCAGCACGGCCGCGAGGATGATCCAGTTGACGCGGATGTGGAACGCGCCGATGGAGAATTCGCGAGTCAATTGCATGTCGGGCCGCCGGTTCGTCCGGTGCCGCTCAAGCGGGCCCGTTGCCCGCATGGTCCAGCGCCGATCCGTCCTCGCGCGCTGACGCCAGAGCGACGATCAGAGTCTGCGCCAGCACGATGTATGGCGCAAGCGGCTCGAACTGGTGCATTTCAGGATCGCGGACCACGAGATTCAGGCTGGAATGCCGCGCCAGCGGATCGGTCTGACTATTGCTGATGGCCAGCACCGGCACACCGCGTTCGCGAGCTTCCGGAACCGTTTCCAGCACCGCCCGGGAGAAATCCGACAGGCCAACCGCGACGAGCAGATCCTCCGGTGTCAGATTGGCGATATGGTGCGGCAACATGCCCGCTCCCGAATCGAGCAACTGGCAGCGGCGGCCCAGTTTGAGCAGTCCAAGCGACAGGCAGGCCGCCACCGTAAAAGCCTGACGTTGTCCCAGCACGCAAATGAATCGGGCTTTTTCGAGCATCTGCACCGCCTGCCGCAACTTGTTCGATTCAAGATCGTGCCCGAGCCGATCAATGGCCAGCACGGAAGCGTCGGAAAGCGCATTCAGAATCGCGCCCGGATTGCTGCTGTCCGCCTCCCGCAAGACGGCGCGGTGTTCACCGACCTGGTGGCGAAAGCTGTCCGCGGCTTCAGTCAGCCGTACCCGAAAAACCTTTTGCAACTCGGAAAATCCGGAATAGTCGAACAGCTTGGCGAAGCGGACCAGAGTGGAAGGCTGAACCCTGATCGCTTCGGCGGTTACGGCAACGGTTTGCAAGGCGAAGCGGTTTGGGTTCGCCAACGCATACTCCGCGATGCGTTTCAGGTGCGGACTAAGCGTATCGAACCGGCGCTGAATTTCTCCCTGGAGCCAATCGAAGTCCTTGATCGTTTTTTCGTGGTTCATTGCGCCGAAAAATATCAGCAATGGTGGGATAGGAGCGGCAGAATGTTGACAGTATTGCCATCAAATTTCAATTGATGCAAAGAGAGAAAATATTTTCAATAACTTCATGATAATTCGAAAACCTGTTAAATTGTGAGCTTGTTCACTGGAAGTCTCGGATCGGGAATCAGAATCGAATGGACTCTCCGCCAACAGATCGCGTCAAGTTTGCCGGAACCGCGGCCGGGGAGCCAGTTCCCGATATTCTCGACGCGATTTCACGAGCTTCCGCGAGAACGATCAGCGCTCTCAAGGCTACCCTCAAGCCACAGTCCTTGCATAGCGCGGTCAATCTGCTCGGCGGCGCCGGCACGACTTGCATCATCGGTTTCGGCGATGCGTTTCCGGTCGCTGCGCTGCTTGCCAATGGGCTGAATGAACGCGGTCGAGCCTGCAATATTTTCGGACCTTACGGCGACGCCACGGAGCATGAGATTTCGTTGCTGGGACCGGATGATCTTCTCGTACTGATCAAACTGCCCGGAGACAAATTGCCCGAGAACATTCTGGCGGACGCCCGTGCAAGCAAGGTTCCAATCCTGGCGATCACAGAGGCTGCCGTTCAATCAAAAGCGGGCTACTGCCATGTTGGCCTGCCGGTGCCGAAGACCAGAGTCTTCGGCATGGCTGCTCTGGCAGGGCACATGGTGGTTGCCCAGTTGTTGCTGATCGCCCTGGACCAATATCGCATCGCTACCGATTGACTGTGCTAGAATTTTCCCGCTCTCAAAACAGCTTGGGAGATTCGCGTGATCTTTGTCCGCCCGCATTCCGACACTTTCGCTGCGCGCGGAATGACGGGACAGATATGAAAATCGCGATAACCGGCGCGAACAGCAGCGTGGGTTTGAGGCTGCTCGAAAGAGCGGCGGCCGAAGGCATTGCCGTCAATGCCGGTGTGCGTTCGGAAAGCGCCTTGCGTTCCCTGCCTTCGCGCGATCTGATCTCGCCGCGAATCATTTCCTACCGGGAGCCGGACAGCCTTGACGCCTTGCTGGATAACTGCGGCGGCGCTGTTCACCTGGCCGGAATCCTGATTCCGGGGAAGCATGCGAGTTACCGGGAAGCCAATGTCGACGCCACCGCGAGCGTGGCGGACGCGGCCCGGCGCCGCGGACTGCAATCGCTCGTTTTCATCAGTGTGCTCGGCGCTGCGCCCGGCAGCGCCAATCCCTATTTTCGCTCCAAGGGCGAGGCCGAGGAAATCGCGGCCGGTTCGGCGCCGGCGGGAGTCATCATTCGCACCCCCATTCTGCTCGGCCCGGGCAGCGCCGGTTCGGCCGCCCTGCTCGCGAGCGTGAATCGAGGCAAGGCTAGCCTGCTCGGCGGCGGCAAATA
>JANQSV010000019.1 GCA_028279115.1 Pseudomonadales bacterium | reverse complement strand
TGTTGCCCGCGACCGCGGCTCTCGCCCAGCAGGCCGAAAGCGCCGACGTAATCGAGCAGATCGTCGTCACGGGCGTGCGGCGCGATATCCAGAATTCCATCCAGCTCAAGCGCAATTCGACCGAAATCGTCGACGGACTGAACGCCGACGAGATCGGTGCGCTGCCGGCCCTGTCGATCGGCGAGGCGCTGGAAACGATTACCGGCGCGGCGACGCATCGCGAGAACGGCGGCGCCACCGAGGTCGCCGTCCGGGGATTGGGTCCCTATCTGGGCGCCACGGTCGTCAACGGCCGCGAGTCGACCAACGGCAGCGGCAACCGTGCGGTCAACTTCAGCATCTTTCCTTCCGAGTTGTTCAATGGCGTTTCCGTGCACAAGACCCAGTCCGCGAGCCATATCGAAGGCGCCGTCAGCGGTCAGGTTCAGCTAAGCACCAGGCGGCCGATCGAATACGGCGAACAACGCGCGCAATTCAGTCTGAAGGGTTCGCAGCATCCCGACGACAGGAACATCGCCGGGCAGGATAACGGTTACCGCGCCACCGCGAGCTACATCGACTCCTGGGAGGTCGAAGGCCTCGGCAGGATCGGCATATCCATCGGCGCGCAACAGCGCGACGATTCCAATCCCGAGGCGGAAGCGACGCACACCACCGGTGGCGGGCGGTTCGAGGCTTGCGTGCTGGAATCGTTCGATTCCATGGCGCAGCCGCTCGACACGTCCGGCCGCTGCGACGAAAACGGCAGCGCTCCCGACTTGAGCAACGACCAGCTTCAGGACCTAATCGACTCCAATCCGGCATACAACAGCGTCGATGATATTCCGTACGCCTACATCCCCCGCGACCGCACGTTCCGGCGGAACACGACGGACGACGACCGGGAGGCCATATTCGGCGCATTCCAATGGCAGCCGAACGAAAACGTGGATGTCTTTCTGGATTTCCAGCAATCCGAGCGGGACCAGAAGGAACTGCGGCAGGATCTTCAGTTCGGCGCGACCCAGAACAACCTGAGAAATGTCGTTTCCAACCCGCGCACGGGACTGCTGCAAGGTTTCACGACGGATACCGATATCCGCTCCAATACCACGGACTTTTCACGCTATGAAGAGTACGAAGGCGCCGGTCTGAATATTGCCTGGCAGGCCACGGACAGCCTGGAAATCGCCTTCGACGCGGCGTTTGCGGATACCCATCGCACCGAGACTGACGTAGAGGTCCGCATGGCGGCGAACGAGGTCTTGATCACGGACCCCGACCGCACTTCAAGCAGGGAAGAGTTTCTGGTCAATTTCGATGTGAACGCGTCCGGCACGGACGGACTCGCGTTGCCGACGATTCTTTGCACCGACGGCAGCAGTTCGTGCGATCCCGATTCGCTGCTGGATTTCGACATAACCAACCCCGCGTACTTCACCGCCCGCGACCGCGCGCGAATCCGCGCCAGGCAACAGATTCGCGAACACACGATCGACGCTTACAGGCTGGACCTGTCCTGGGACACCGACGCCCTGGGCTTCGTCAACAACGTACAGGCCGGCGTTCGTTCTTCCTCCCTTGAATATCGCACCTTCGGCGGCAATCGCAACGACGACGGTTTCAGCCTGTTCGAGGACGAGGATTTCGACGGCGTCCCCGGCGGTTCTTCCAACACCGCGGAAGCCCGCGCCGCGGTCTTCAATGCCGCCAACAACTGCGGCCAATCGAGTTTTCCGGAGCCCGGTTTCCTGTCGGAGTCCAGAGGCGGCAAGGATCTCGTTACGGTTGCCAGCGGCATCGGGTCCGGCACGGGATGGGCGACATTCGACCACGGCTGTTTGCTCGACGAATTGACCGCGAACTACGGCGGCAGGTCCGCGATCGGCTTTCAGAACGGCATCCAGACCAACAGCGTCGATTTGACCGAAGACACGACGGCTCTCTACGTGCAGGCCAATTACGAATCCGAAATGTCCGGCCGGCCGGTCCGCGGCAATTTCGGCGTGCGCATCGTCGATACGGAAGTTACGTCGATCGGTTACCGCAGCCCGTTAACCGTCGTGCAGGAAAACGGTCTGTTTTTCGTTGAGGCGGCATCGGGCGCGGAATACGAAAGAGTCATGCAGACCAATGACTATACCGAAGTCTTGCCCAGCATGACCTTCATCATGGATCTCAATACCGATTGGGTGTTCCGGGCCGGAGTGTTCAAGGGCATGTCGCGTCCCGATCCGCACTCCTACGGCAACAGCCGTTCGATCAACACCAACGACTCGGACGATCCCGACTCCGGTTACGCCACGCTGGCGGAAGCGGTGCAAGGCATCGGCGCGCCGGGCAACCCGAAACTCGAGCCCTTGCCGTCCTGGAATCTGGACGTTGGCGTGGAATGGTACGCCAACGAAGACACGATGCTGGCTGCGGGCGTCTACTTCAAGCGGTTTCAGGGCGCTTTCGAAAACGTCTACCAGCAGGAGGACTTCCTGATCGACGGCAATACGGTCGGCGGCACCGTGAGAACCACGCAGGTTTCCGACGACACGAGCGACCTGCGCGGGCTTGAATTCACCGCCACCCACGCCTTCGACTATCTGCCCGGGTTCCTGAGTGGCTTCGGCGCCAAGTTCAGTTACAACTACGCGGATTCGGACTTCGAGTTCGAAGACGGCCACGGCGGGGACGGAATCGCATTCGACTCCAGCGGCAATATGACCCAACTCCTGGGCCTGTTGCCGCCGGCCGGCATGTGGGGGCTTTCGCGGCATACCAGCGCAACGCAGATTTACTGGCAGAACGACAGCTTCAACGTACAGGCGATTTACAAGGCGCGGTCCCAGTACTTCCAGGGCTACGGCCGGGATACCACCGCGCGCATTCGATACGTCGGCGACTACAACACGCTCGACCTTCGCTTGCGGTACGATATCACCGACGAGATTCAACTTTCGCTGGAAGGCATCAACCTGCTTAGTGAGCCCCGGATCGATTTTCGCGGTTTGGACGGCCAATTCCTGCAAATCCTGGAATACGGCCCGCGGGTGTTCGCCGGTGTCACGGCGAGATTCTAGGTTTCAAGGGACGGGATTTCGATGATCCGATTCACGCTTGCGGCGCTGACTTTCATACTGGGCCAGACAGGATTCGCCGAAACACTGCTAGTCGGCACCCAGGAAGAGTACGAGAATGCCGTCGATGCGCTGGAGCCCGGCGACACGATCGTGCTTGAGAACGGCGAGTGGCGGGATTTCGAAATTCTCTTCACCGGGAGGGGAGAACCCGACAATCCCATCACGCTTACGGCCGAGACCAAGGGCGAAGTCGTCATCACCGGGCAGTCCAACCTGCGCCTGGCCGGAGAATATCTCGTCGTCTCCGGACTGGTATTCCGCGACGGCCATACACCCACCAATACGGTGATTTCGTTCCGGCGCACCCGGGGCGACCTCGCGTATCACTCGCGCGTGACCGAGACCGTGATAGACCACTTCAACAACCCGGAACGCCACGAAACCGACTTCTGGGTCATGATGTACGGCAAGAACAACCGCTTCGATCACAACCACCTCGTGGGCAAGAGCAACGCCGGCGTAACGATGGCGGTGCGGCTGGACAGCGAGGAAAGTCGGCAGAACCATCATCGCATCGACCATAACTATTTCGGTCCTCGTCCGGTTCTCGGCTCGAACGGCGGCGAAACCCTCCGGATCGGGACCAGCCATTATTCCCTGACCGATTCGTTTACCGTGGTCGAAAACAACTTCTTCGACCGATGCGACGGAGAACTCGAAATCATTTCGATCAAGTCCGGGAGCAATACGTTACGGGGCAATCTTTTCGTCGAATCGCGCGGCACACTTACATTCCGCCACGGCAACGGCAACATCGTGGAGAACAATGTATTCCTGGGAAATGGCGTCGATCATACCGGCGGCATTCGCGTAATAAACTTCGACCAGGTCGTGCGCAACAACTACCTCCACGGGCTGACGGGCCATCGCTTCGGCGGCGCCTTCGTGGTCATGAACGGCGTACCGGACTCGCCGCTCAACCGTTACTTCCAGGTCGACAACGCCCTGATCGAGAACAACTCGATCATCGACAGCGACCACATCGAACTTGCGGCGGGCAGCGACGAGGAGCGTTCGGCGACGCCCGTCAACAGCGTGTTCAGATCGAATTTGATCTTCAACGAGGACAGGCGCAACATCGTCACCGTGCACGACGACATCGGGGGCATCGACTTCAGCGGAAACGCGCTCAACGGAGTCGAAGACTCGCCGCTGCGGGACGGCTTCGTCAATTCCGGGATCGAACTGCGCCAGGCAGCCAACGGTCTGCTGTATCCCGTTGACGAGGCGCTCGCCGATGTGGGTGTGACCGAGGATCTTCAAGTTCTCGACCGCTCAAGCACGGGCGTATCGTGGTATCCCAAGCCCGGCCCGGACAACCGCTTCGATACCGGTGAGACGATCGAAGTCGAACCCGGTCTGGATACGCTTATGGACGCGGTTTCCACAGCCGGCGCCGGCGACATCGTCTCGCTGGCGCCGGGCGATTACCTGGCGTCGAAGGTCATCGTCGTGGACCGCCCGTTAACTGTGCGGGCCGCCGAAGGGTCGGCGACCATCGAATTCGAGCGCACCGCCTTGTTCGAACTTGCCGAAGGCGGCAGCCTGAAATTGGACGGCGTAACCATTTCCGGCAGGTCCGCGCCCGACATTTCCGGGAACTCCGCGGTTCGAACGAGCCGGCACCCGATGGTCAACAACTACATGCTAATCGTTGAGAACTCGACCGTCGAAGATCTCGACATGAACTATTCATTCAATTTCTTTGCGCCCGCAAAGCATACGTTTGCCGACAGGATTGAAATAACCGATTCGAGTTTTCGAAACATCACCGGGAGCGTACTTGCGCTGGACAAGGAGATAGACGACCTGGGGGTCTATAACGGCGAGTACATCTCGATCACCGGTTCGAGTTTTCGGAACATCGAAGGCGCCGTTGCCGATATCTATCGCGGCGGGACCGACGAAAGCACGTTCGGCCCGCACTTCGAATTGCGGTCTTCGACTCTGGAGGCAGTTGGTTACGGGTCACGCAACAAATCCGCGGCATCGGTCCGCCTGCACGGCGCACAGGACACGGACATCGCAGACAACGAGTTCGTGGACAGCAAGCCGGTGCGTGTAAGGCATATCGTAGGCGAGCCGGTTACCGCCATGTCGAGCAACCGGTTTGTCGGAACGCCGGAGCCGATCCTGACCAAGTTTTCCCCGCAATAAATCGGTGGAAGCGGGAGATTCTGCGACTCCGCTCCGCTACGCGCAGAATGACGGTGAGAGAAATGTCATTCTGCGCGAAGTGACTCGGGGCATCCATGCCCCTCACCCCTGCGGGGCGGCGCTGCGCGCCGCCCAAATTGGCTATCCCGCCAAATTGTCGCAGAATCTCTTGGGGAAAGGGCTCTTTGCAACCATGGAATGTGAAATAGACAATTTGCTTGAGCGGACACCGCTGATCGCTCTCGTTCAGGCGGAAGACGCGGGCACGGCGGTCAGCACTTCCCGAGCCCTCGCCACAGGCGGCATAACTGTAATAGAAGTGCTGTTCCGCACCGATGCCGCGCCTGATTGCCTCGACGCGGTTGCGCGGGAAGTGCCCGAGGCGGTCGTGGGCGCGGGCACGGTGCTGTCGGCCGCGCAAGCCGAAGCGGCTCTGGAAGCGGGGGCGAAGTTTATCGTTTCGCCGGGACTCGACGAAGGCGTGGTCGACATGGCGCGATCCGCCGGGGCGCCAATTTATCCCGGCGTCTGCACGGCAACCGAATTGCAACGCGCATACAACCTCGGCCTGGAGACCGTCAAGTTCTTTCCGGCTTCGGTTGCCGGCGGCATACCCGCGCTGAAGGCGCTGTCGAGCGTATTTCGAACGATGCGCTTCATACCCACCGGCGGCGTCTCCCCGGCCAATCTTGCCGATTTCCTTGCGATCCCGGCCGTTCTCGCCTGCGGCGGAAGCTGGCTGACGCCGGCAAACCTGATCCGGGAAGGCGATTTCAAAGGCATCGGCAAACTGGCCCGGGAAGCCGTGTCCATTTCGGGAAAGGCAACGGGAAACAAAGAACAATGAAGTCGACCGCCCCTCGAACCGACCGGCATTGACGCCGGAGTGTTTTTTTGGGAACGCCGCCCGGATTCGAGGACTGGGCCGGGTTCATTCCGGAGCGGCGTCAAACCCCGGGAGGACCGGCGGCATCGCGGCGAAGACCGAACCCGCGAAAGGCAGCGAGACAGCCGCGACCTCCCCGTCGCAAGACAGCCTCGCCTCGCCGCCCGCAAAATCCTCCGGCAGTTCGAACAGGTCCGTCAGGAACTGCACCACGGTGGCTGCGCCCGCGACCCGAACCGGCGTTTTGGCTGCGACCATATCTTCCTGTCCGGTCAGCACAAGCGCGGCCTCGCAGGAAGCTTCGGATGCGGCGGCGTTGGTCAGCACCAGCGCCAGCCCCAGCCCCTCAAGCCGCAGCGCAACCGGAAAACGAACCTCGCGCGCGGATTGCCCGGGCGCAACGACCGCCATGCCGCCAATGCCTTCCGCCGTGTGCGAGGTCAGCAGATTGCGCACATCCACCGGCGCATCGCAATCCAGAGCGGCATAACCGAATGCGAGCGCGTGACGGCCCAGACTCGAAATCTCGACCCGACCGCCGTGACCTGGCAGTTCCAGATTCAATTGACTGAAACCGTCCTTGGTTACGTTTTCGACATTTTCGAAGCGGGCCGTGTTCATCCCCGCGCCATGCAGACGCACCGTGCATTGGCTGATTTCTTCAGAAAGATTCGTTAGCAGCAAATGGGATCGAAAGCCTTCGCCATCGAGCACCAGGGGCAGCAGCCGGTGTTGCCGCGACTCGCCGTTGTCTTCCGGATCGACGGGCGACCGCACGAAAGACTTCAACACGGTGAAGGCGCCGCCATCGAACGGCACGCCCAAGGCCGCGACCGGCCGGTCGCACATTGCCGCGACAATGCCGCCGGTCGCGCCGTCCCGCATCGGAGTCAACTCGTCCAGAAACCGCGACACAGTCGACCGCGCGGGAACCGTGAGATTGGCCCCGCCGGCGCTTGCTCCGTCCGCGGTCTCGACTTCGAGGGCGCACGAGGCGTCCTGCGCGTTGCCGTTGGCCAATACCAGCCCCAACCGGCCAAACCGGGCATATATCGGAAACTCGAAGGCTTGCTGCGCATGCGCGCTTTCCAGAGCCGTCATGGCCGCCGGCGCGCCGCCGCTTTCCAGGATGAGCAGCATCCGCGCCACCGCGGGGTGCGCACAGGCGAGTTTCGCATACCCGAAGCTCAAAGCCCCTGTGCCCGCCGTTGCAAGCGCGACGCCGGCATCGGCCGCGTCGAGCTCGATATGGATACCCGCATCCGATACCGTTAGCGCCGCGTGTTCTTCGAATCGGGCGGCGTCCAGCCCCGCACCCCGCAATTCCAGTGCGCAACGGTTTTCCGATGCCGAGACATCGTTCAGAAAAAGGCGGCTATGGAAGCCGTCCCCGTCGGCGAGCAGGGGAAACAGGTGTTCGCGGGCCGCGGCGGCGTCGAGCGGTACGGGCGCGGCTCGGCGCGTGACCGTCACGAGGTAGGTTCCGGACGTGACGCCATCTTCCGCAGTGATCTCGATCTCGATGACGTTCTCACCCACCGCGAGCGAAATTTCCGGTGCGGGGGCGCCGCTAACCACTTCGATGAGCATTCCGCCTTGCGGGCCCACCTTTACGGTGGCGCCCGGGTCGTTGACCGTCGGCGTCAACGTCACACCGGTGACCGCGTGCGGCACGACCGCGGCGTAGTTCGCCGTATCCGGGGCGAAATCAGGGATCAGCGTAATCGCGCCGCCGGAATCCGGATCGTCCGCGCCGGCGCGCCCGGTCAGCCCGCTCAGCGAGGCGTCGGTGGACAAAGCGGGGGGGGCCGGCGTCGGGTCCGGGTCCGGATCCGGATCCGGCTGCCGTGTCTGGAGCGTGAAAGTCAATGTTGCGATCGGCTTGTCCGAAAATTTGCCCATTCCCCGGATGAGGGTGATCACGCCTTGCGGAGAAGTCGGAGGATTGCTCAACGAGAACTCCTCGCCGTCCTCGGTGCCGGCATCATAGGGGAACAGATCAACGGTTCGCGACCCGATCCATTCGCCGTTCTCGCGCAACGAAAAGCCGGAGACGCCGGTGAACCAGTCCGGGCTGGGCGCCACCATGGTGACCAGCGTTACCAGTGAATGGGTCGGGGTGGCCGAAAATTCAATCGTTGCCGAGGCGGTCCCGCCGGATGAGATACCCTGCTGTAAAGTGGCGAGGACATCTGAGCCCCTGGACTCAATCTCGCCCCTGAGCGCGCTCGTGAGCCCAAGTTCCGCCATGTCTTCCATCCCCGGACTGGCCGTTTCGCCATTTCTCCAGAAGGTGACCTGGCTGTTGTGGACGGCGCCGATCAAGGTCGTGAAATGCACGCCGCCGGGAACGCCGCCGGGGCTTACCTCGGTGGTCCATTGACCTTTGAAGGTAGCCTGATAGGTCACTGATTGCGCGTTGGCGACAGAAGCCCGCCCAACGGCGAATAGAAGAGCTGCTGTTGCGACCAGTATGTATTTATTCATGAACGAAATGAGAATGGAATCAATCTATCCGACACAGCTTGTTATCATACCCCAAGACTCGAACGCAAGCCGGCCCAGTATTCCGAGCACAATCCACTCCCCCTGAGGGGGAGTCAAAACCGCGCAGCGGTTTTGGTGGGGGCGAACTGCCGGATAGCAAATTCCCGGACCTCCGAATCCCAAGCCAACTGTGATACACTTTGCAGTCTTCTCGGGGGCGATTCGGATTCGACGCCGGTATCAACTCCTGGGGTGCATGCCGAGAGGGTAGTAACTCTCGTTAATCAATTACTGCAACTGAATAGTTGCCAACGACAGAGAATACGCCCTAGCCGCCTGATCGCGGCTAGCGATTGCCGACGGGATGCCCGTAAACCGCCGATTGCAATCGTCGTATAGAACGGGATCGCAGCAATACGCGCCTGGCGTTGCGCTGTTAAATCCTTCCAGGCTCGCCCTGCTCGCCCTGCCCGTCGGGTGGAACAAGGGCTAACTCAATAGACGACGCTAAGCATGTAGATCTTCAGGCCGCGAACTGACGGACGGGAGTTCAACTCTCCCCGCCTCCACCAAATCCCGACCCGCCTTGCCGGAACCCTTCCGGCAAGGTTTACAATCCCAGTCGCAGATTCGACTCGACCGTTTCAATCAAGGCAGCGGGAACTCCATGTTCGACGGCCAGCCTTCGCCATTGCGATACCTGGGCAATGGTTTCGTCAACGATCCGGTCGATTTTCGAGCGCGTGAACAGCGGGCTTAGTTTTTCCATCGCGTGGAAGTCTTCTCGATCAAAGCCTTCGCGTTTTCCACTCATCGTCATCCAATGGCTGTTGGTCCACCTGCTTCCGGGCTTATAGCTGTAGGCCAGGTCGTAGGCGGGGGCGAGTTCCCATTGGCCGTTCCCGAACAGGAACGAGAAATTCTTGGAGTGATCGTCGTGGTTTCTCGCGACGATGTTGAAGACCATGCGCCTGAACAGTTGTTCCGCCGCCGTCGCCGGCAGGCCGAGCCGCCTCGCGACACCGAACAATTCGGCGTAGGAATACGATCCGGGCATTTTGTAATCGACGTGAGCCAGACCATTCAATGTCTGCACATGGATTTTCCGATTGCCGCTTCGGTCAAAGCGCCTGGTTATGAAATGCCGCCGGTCTCCCTCCGTCAGCAACTCGCACGGCATCATCGTTATGCCGCAGGCCATGGCCATCTTGTGATACACGAATTCCATCGCGCCATATCCGAGCGGATCGCCGAAGGATTCCCGGCCCCGGCGATTTTCGCTCACCCCATCGAATTTCAGCAGGTAATGGGTGAATCCTTCCGGCGCGTCGACTTGCCCCGACCTGACCTTCGTGAAGTCTTCGTTGAACGCGACCACCGCCTTGGGCCGGGCGCCGCCGGCGCTGGTTCCGATGGACAGCAGCGCCACCATGGCATCGCGGTCCTCCCGCCCGCCGCCGCTCATTTCAACAGCGAAGCCGGCGCGGCTGTCGAGCACTTCCTGGGCGATTTCAACGAGCAGATCCAATTGCAGATTCCGTGAAGCGTTCAATCCCTTGAGTCTGACGGCGGGCGCGAATTCGAGCGCACCGACGCCTCTCTTGCCGATGTATTGAAGTTTTTCGAGCGGGCCGAGTTCATCCGCCGCGCGGCCCTGACGGGCCGCCCACTCGTTGAGAACCGAATTGCCGAAATCGTCCGGCAGGGAATCCGCGAGCAGCCCCGGCAGTCCGTCGAAAGTCTCCCATCCCAATGCGGGAAACGAGTAAACGCCGCTCGCCAGCGGCATGCTGATCGGCGAAAGCTCGACGCCGCCGTCGATAAACGATTGCGCGTATTCGAATGCGCCAATGCCGGCCCCGGCATTGAAGCTGACCGCCCCGACCCGGTCTCCGCAGTACATGACTTCAACGACCTGACCTACCATTCCGACGGCTCTCCGGTTCTGGTCCCGCGCTGGCCCGAGGCTCTTTGCCGCGCTTTCCCCTTGAGCCGCGCGAGTTGAATGGGAGAAACGTCCTGGCTCGGCAGGAACAGGTCCAATTGTCCGGCCAGATCGAGGACGGACAGGATCGCGATCAGGACTTTCAGTCGCGCGTTGCCTTTTTCGGCATTGAGCACCGCCAGCCTGGAAACGCCCGCGCGTTCGGCCACCTCCGATTGCGTCATGTCCCGGTTCAGCCGGGCCTGCTTCAACCGTTCTCCAAGCTCTTCCGCGATCGCGGCGGGTGTATTCGCTCTAGCATTCATAGTATGCGTTATTTCGTACTTATCTCGATTTTTTGGCAATTAAGTACGAATAATATCACTTTATAGGATGTAAGCAACCAGAAATACGACTGCTTTCCGCACCAACATCCATAGTGTGCGTTTTTTAAGATATATCTCGACTTTTCTTAAATTATATTTGAATAAACGAATCTTACAGGATGAAGAAAACGATCTCGCGTTCACCTTGCATGTGAATATCAAACTCGTAGCGGATAGCATGCGCCATTTCCACGCGGCGGGCGAGCAAGGTTTCGCGGTGGCCTTCGGGCAGGCGGCTGAAGACGGGGTCGTTCGAATTGGCGGCCTCATCGGCGAAGTAGATTCGCGTGCAAGCATGCAGCAACATGCCGCGCATGAAGACGATCATGCAGATGTAGGGGGCTTCGTCCTTGCCGAGGGGGCCGGGCTTGACCGTCCTGAAGGTGTAGGAGTCGTCGGCCGCTTCGCCCGTCTCGGCGCGGGCGAAACCCGGGAATCCCGACGTATCGAGGCGGCCATTGCCATCGGCCTGGACCGCGAGCTGGCTGCAGGAATACACCGGCGCTCCGTTCATCAGCACCGTACAGGCGCCGCATTCGCTGCGGTCGCAACCGATCTTGGCGCCGGTAAGGCCGATGCCGTCGCGCAGCAGTTCGGCCAGGGTCCAGCGATCTTCCACTTCGACTTCATGTTGAACGCCGTTGACGCTGACGGTGATCGCGGTTCGGGGCGCGGCCGCGTCAGCGGACTGCGCCATGGCGGGCGTGGCGAAGGAAACTACGGTGGAAGCCGCCACGGTCGCGCCGGTGGTTCCGAGAAACTCGCGGCGCGACGGCGACTCGGGCGCCCCAGGCTCGACCGCCTGCTGCTGTTGCCACTGCTCTTGGGCCGCCGGATCGAATGAATCGGAATTCATAAGCCTGCTCCTCCAAGCCGGGGACATCATGCGGGGTAAACTGAATATATGCGGAAGTTCAGGCGCGGCGCAACATTTGCGATGGCTTCCACAAAACCCCATTTCGAAAACAAGTCGAATCCCACTCCCCCTGAGGGGGAGTCAAAATCGCGCAGCGATTTTGGTGGGGGCAAATCTTCGACATTTATCGGGTTAAAAAGTTCGACAAATCACCGGTTGACTGTTCGACAAATCACCGGTTATATTTCCGACAAATCACCGGTTGAATCGTTGATAAACGGTCGATTTCGCGATCTGTCGGCCTGAATCGACAACACAGCACAGGGTTATCTTGACCATGGAATATCTTCCCCGAATCGTCGACGCGGAACTGTCCCTGCTGCTCGAAGCAACCGGGGCGGTACTCATTGAAGGCCCGAAAGCCTGTGGAAAGACCGAAACCGCATTGCGCGCGGCGGCAAGCGAAGTACGACTGGACCATGACGAAAACGCGAAACAGATGGTCGATCTGGATGTTGGAACAGTGCTGGCCGGTGATACCCCGCGCTTGATAGACGAATGGCAACTCGCGCCGAGAATCTGGAATCATGTGCGGCATGAAGTCGACCGGAGACGCGCTCCGGGCCAGTTCATCCTCACCGGCTCCGCCAAGCCCGCCGACGACCATACCAGGCACTCCGGGGCGGGCCGCTTTTCCCGGCTGAGTATGCGGCCCTGCGCCCTGAGTGAGTCGGGGCAGTCATCGAACCGGATTTCACTTGCCAAGTTGCTCCAAAGCGAGCCTCAAAGCGCCGTGCGGCAGGAAATGACGATTTCCTCGCTCGCCGAAATCGTCTGCGCCGGCGGTTGGCCGGCGAACGTCGGCAAACCCCTGGCCGCGGCGATTCGCGCCAATCGCGGCTATGTAAGGGAAATCTGCCATGTCGACATAGCACAGGCGGGCGGCAAGTCGTATGACCCCTTCAAGGTGGAACGGTTGCTGCGGTCACTGGCAAGAAATGTGGCGACTCCCGCGGCGAAAAGTAAACTGGCGGCCGATGTAGGCGGAGCAAACGGCCAAAAGTTGAATCCAGACACGGTCGCGGAATATCTTGAGGCGCTCACCCGGCTGATGGTAGTCGAAGATCAGCCAGCCTGGTCTCCGAATTTGCGCTCCCGCACCCGGCTTCGCGCGGCGGCAGTGCGTCACTTCGTGGACCCGTCGCTCGCCGTGGCGGCCCTGGGCATTACGCCTGACCGCCTGCTGGCCGACCTTGAGTACTTCGGTTTCCTGTTCGAGTCACTTGTGATACGCGACCTGCGGATTTACGCGCAAGCCGCAGATGCGCGGGTATACCACTACCGGGAAAAAGACGGGCTTGAGGTCGACGCCATCATGGAAACGGCGGACGGACGCTGGGCCGCATTTGAAATCAAACTGGGAGAGCGCTGGATTGCGGAAGGACAGAAGAACCTGCTCCGGCTCGCCGACCGGCTGGCCGGAACCGACCACGGCGAACCCGCAGCCCTCGCGGTAATCGTTCCCAACGGCTATGGTCACTTCAAACCCGGCGATGCGGGCATCGTCCCGATCAATGCGCTGGGTCCGTGAGTGAATCTCGATAACGAGATGGGCCTCACTCACTTTAACGACTGGCCTGTTCGCCGCGTCTCGATTCCAGACTAATCGGGAGCGTATTCCCGATTGGTTCAACCAATCCGAAGTTCATTCTCGATGAGTTTGCTCGCGAACCTATCCTGGAACCGCCTCTGGAATATCGAAGCTGGCCGCTGGGCTGCCGCGTCCGAGAATAGCCTTGACGTGGCGAAGCTGTGGAAGTATATTTCTCTTCGAGGCGCAAGATCACCTTGCCCTCTTTCCGAGGCCCGCGTTTCGACGCGGGCTTTTGCGTTTCTGGGAAGGGCATTTGACATATTTCGCCTACCTCGACGAATTCGGCCATATCGGTCCCTACGTTAGCCGCTCTCACTCAAAACACAAGGAAAGTCCGGTGTTTGGACTTGCGGGCTTCGCTTTGCCTTCGGATGAGGTGCGCGGCTTCGGCACTTGGTTCTTTCAGCGCAAGTGCGAGCTGTTGGCCTTCGAGATTGAGCGCTCTGGAAAGCCCCCGGCACTCTGGGAAAAGAAGGGCGCCAGCCTTTACACGGTAAGGAACGTTACCCGGTATCCTGAGCTTCGTAAGTTCACCTTTCGGCTGTTTAACAAGATCGATTCGCTAGGCGGCTTCGCATTTCACGTTGGTATCCGAAAAACTGCTCGACCTTCCGCACACAATCCAAACCGCCTGTACGCGAGGGTATTTCTGGAGGCAATCAAGCGGATCAATGGATTCTGCGAGGAAGACTGCAACCCGTCAGAAAACTTTGCCCTGCTTCTCGACGAACACGAGCAGCGCTCGGAGTTGATCGCAGAGGCTTCTCGCAGCATGTATTCCAGACATGAACGGCGTCGGCACCTCATCGAGCCCCCCTTCCATCTGGAAAGCCACCTCTACCAGACGTTACAAGCGGCTGACTGGATTGCAGGGCTGGTGGGACGCCTCGGAGCAATCTGGACCGACCCGGCAGCTTGGTCAGAGAACGAAGTGTTTCGGCGGTACTTCGAGCAGCGGCTTAACCTCGTCAGCCGCCGGAGTGGCATCCGCAACTGAGGCTGCGTAATGGGATAACCGGTCGCTGTTCCGGCATTCTCAAAACATTAGGAGTTCCGGGACCAGCCCCCCGAGCACAACGAATTCCGATCTTTCCCCATAAAGGCTGACGATGCGGACGAGCGCACTCTCCGCTGCTTCTCGCGCCGCTTGAGAGCGAATCGGCAGGTAGTCAATCACGTATCGTCTCCCGGAGATGTTCAGCCGCCTCCTCGCCCCGTACGCCAACAGTCCGAAGATCAGCGTAGGCGCGCGGCCATGGGACGAGCCGCAATCGGTTCTTTACCGTCGTCAGCCGCCCGGCTGTGACGGTGGGAAATGGTCGCAGGGTGAGCCTACCTCCCTCGATCGGCCGCGCAAGCCGATTTGCGGCCCTTCAA
>JANQSV010000082.1 GCA_028279115.1 Pseudomonadales bacterium | reverse complement strand
GGCTGGTTAATGCTTTCCGCCGCATACGGCCAGAAGATGACGGTGCGACCCTTGCAAGCCGTAACCCTGGGACACAAGTTCAACAGGGCTATGTCCAGGGCCCGGGAACTCGCGCCCGATAATCCGAGGGTTGTGTTATTGAGGGCTATCACTGCCTATAATCTCCCGCGCATTGTGGGAGGGAACAAGGACCGCGCACTCGAGGGGCTGTACAGAGCGGCTCGCCTCTTCGAGGAAGAAGTGGTGGAAGACCCTGTGTTGCCGTCATGGGGTCACGAGGATACGTATGCGCGCCTCGGGATTGTCTTTATGGACCGGGGCAATCTGGAGGAGGCCCGGACGGCATTCGAGCGGGCGCTTGAAATAAACCCCGAATTCGGATGGGTGAAGCACACGCTGCTCCCGTCCCTCGAAGAGATGGAGACCGGGGAGCGTAACTGAATCCGCGGCGGGGTTCGGTTGGGGGACGGCTGTTCAGGCCTTAAGGCAGATTGCTTTTCGATGGCAGCTAACTCCTTTTGGACCGTAAGCACGGTTGTTCCAGAACGTGCAGGTGCTCAAACTCCGTGGCGCGTCGGCATTTCGATGCATCCTTGCAGCGCACAAGTCGTTCAATCCATCTCTGCGTAAATCCCGGAAGCAATCAGGGGCTGGAAACGTTTGGGAATTGATTGTCCGAAAGAAAAACGCGAGGAAGATGGCCTCCAGTTGGATGGGACCGATGAATTACACCGAAGAAACAGTCAGGCGCCAGCTCCGTCTCGGAGAGGACAGTCGCCAGGAATTCAAGCAAATCGCGCTCGCCGGCGACCGTCTGGAAAGTCATAAGCGGGATGATCTGGCTGACGAGATTGCGGCGTTCGCCAACGCCAGGGGCGGCGTGTTGTTCTGCGGCGTCACCGATCAGGGCGATGCGCAGGGTCTGTCTCGCGACGAGATCGTCAGGTTGGACTCCATAGTCGTTGAAGTCTCTACCGATGCCATTGAGCCGCCCGTCCGCATTCGCACTTACCATGTGGAACTGGATGGAAAGTTTCTGCTGGCGGTGGAAGTACCACAGGGCGAGTCGCAGCATGACAGCCCGGGTGGGAGCTATATTCGGGTGGGTGGTTCAAAGCGCAGAATGAATAGCGACGAGCGGCTTCGCCTGGCGCAGAGGCGCGCCCAGAGCCGCTACCTATGGTTCGACAGGCAGATTGTTCCTCAGACCGGCTTCGAAACCCTCAACGAGCGCTTGTGGGAACCGTTACTCAGCGTTGCGGGAGCGACCGATCCTCAGCGTGCGCTGAGGAATCTTCGTCTTCTGGCGGCCGATGAGGCCGATGCACACCGGGCCACGGTCGCTGGCGTACTGCTCTGCGCCAACCGGCCCGAGGAGTGGTTGCCGCAAGCCATGATCGCGGCGACCTGCTACAGGGGCAAAGACCGCGCTTCCGGTCAGTTGGACGCACAGGAGATCGGAGGGCCGCTTCCAGTCCAGATCGCCGACGCTGTGAAGTTCGTGGTCCGCAACATGCGCGTTGCGGCGCGCAAGACTCCTTTGCGAGAAGATGCGTCCCAGTACAGCAAGGCCGCAGTGTTCGAGGCGGTGGTCAACGCGGTTGTGCACCGCGACTATTCCATGGCCTCGCGGCGAATCCGACTGTCGATGTTCAAGGATCGGCTGGAGATCGACTCGCCCGGCCAGCTTCCCAACGGGATGACCATAGAAAGCATGGATTCGAGCCAGGCCACGCGCAACGAGGTGCTTGCTTCCGTGTTTGCGCGAATTCCTGTCGGCGAAATCCCCGGGTCCGGGCATCGGGGGTACATGATGGAGCGCCGGGGGGACGGCGTCTCGATTATCTTCAAGGAAACCCGTGAGACCGCTGGCGTTGCGCCGGAGTACAGAGTCGTCGATCAGTCGAGTCTGGTTCTGTCTATTCCGGCCGCCAGACTCGAACTTACGCCGTCGGACGCTACGGTTACGGCGCACTCGGAGGGCGAACCGCTGGCGGGCGTTGATGTCCTTGCTCTCTTTCCGAACAAGACCTGGCAGCGAGTGACAACCGACGAATCCGGCGAAGCGCACTTTGATCTGTACGCTACGCATCTGCCGATGACGGTTTATGCGGCCGTGCCTGGGTACGCCGCCGGACTGGCGCGGGAATGGACGCCGCGCCAGGGGGGCCTGTTGCTCGAACTGGTCCCCCTCCCGACTGGAGGCGCGGTTCTTTTTCCGACAGCCGCCGGGCATGTCCCCGGACTGCGCGGAAGATTGAATCCGATACGCGATACCTCCGACCGGACCTATCTGTACGCAGACAACATCGCCATTGAGCAGGGGCGGCAGCAGCCGGTTCCCTTCCGGCTCGGCAAGCCAATGAGGCTTACGGATGCATTCGGCGTCGAAATGTCGGTAGCCATCGTTGACGTTTTCGGGC
>JANQSV010000119.1 GCA_028279115.1 Pseudomonadales bacterium | reverse complement strand
ACGTCGAACACATCAGTGATTACGTCAATGCGCGCAAGGCGCCGTGGGAGTACCCGCATCGCGGCGGGCGCACGGTCGCGATGGAAGAGGCCTACCCGGTTCTGAGGCGCGACTATCCGCTCAACGAAAAGAACCTGGACTGGTGGGCGCAGGACCGTGACTCACCGTACACGGAAATCAAGCGTTTCGACTGGTATCGGGGCTATCAGGTCGGCGGGCGGTCGCTGTTGTGGGGACGCCAGAGCTACCGCTGGAGCGATTTCGACTTCGAGGCGAACGCGCGGGAAGGCATCGCAGTCGACTGGCCGATTCGCTACCGGGACATTGCGCCATGGTATGACTACGTTGAAACCCATGCCGGCATTTCGGGTTCGATTGAGAACCTGCCGCAACTTCCGGACGGCAAGTTTCTGCCGCCGATGCCGCTCAACTGCGGCGAGGAATTGATCGCCGGCCGGCTACGGGATTCGTTCGACGGCCGCCGCCGGATCATTCCCGGACGTCCGGCGAATCTGACGCAAGCCTTGCCCGGGCGCGCGCCGTGCCAGTACCGCAACGCCTGCTGGCTCGGCTGTCCGTATGGCGCCTATTTCAGCACCCAGTCCTCGACCCTGCCCGCGGCAATGGCGACAGGCCGGCTGACGCTGATGCCCGATACGATCGTTACCGAAATCGTCTACGACCGCGACCGCCGGCGGGCAACAGGCGTGCGGGTCATGGACGCGCTCACCGAAAAAACCACCGAGTTCAATGCGAAGGTCGTTTTCCTGTGTGCATCGACGCTGAATTCGACCTGGTTGCTCATGCGCTCGGCGACCGATGTCTGGCCGGATGGCCTCGGCAGCAGCAGCGGCGAACTTGGCCACAACCTGATGGACCACCATTTTCGCGTGGGCGCCGAAGGCGTCATTCCCGATGCGTCGCTGGACGACAAGTACTACTTCGGCCGCCGGCCGACCGGATTCTACATTCCGCGCTTCAGAAACCTGTTCGGTGAACGGCGCGGCTACCTGCGCGGATTCGGCTACCAGGGCGGCGCGAGCCGTCTCGGCTGGCAAAGAGCCGTGGCCGAACTCGGAATCGGCGCACAGTTCAAGGACCGCATGTCCGAACCGGGAGAATGGCGCATCGGCGCCACCGCTTTCGGCGAAATGCTGCCGCTCCATGAAAACAGGGTCGGAATCGACGAAACGCGAACCGACAAATGGGGTCTGCCCGTACTTGAGATCGATTGCGCGATGGGCGAAAACGAAACGCAAATGCGGATCGACATGGCGAACGACGCGGCGGAGATGTTCGAAGCCGCCGGCGCCACCGGCGTCACTCCCTTCGACAACGAATACGCACCCGGCATGGGAATCCACGAAATGGGCACGGCGCGCATGGGCAGCGATCCGGCGACTTCGGTGCTGAACCGCTGGAACCAGGTCTGGGACGCGCCGAACGTTTTCGTCACGGACGGTTCCTGCATGACATCCGCCAGTTGTGTGAATCCCTCGCTGACCTATATGGCCCTGACGGCGAGGGCGGCGGATCATGCGGTAAACGAACTCAATCGCGGCAATCTCTGACGGAGTCTTCGACGATGAAAACCGATTCAGGATTTCCCGAAGCGCTGACGCGCCGCGAGGCGATACGCCGCGTGAGTACGCTGTTCGGCGGCGCCGCGCTGGTGGGGCAATCGGCCATGCTCGTGTCCTGCGACGCCCCGCAAGATGCGGAAAACGTCCTGTTCAGCGGCAGCGAAATCGCGCTGCTCGATGAAATCGCCGAAACGATCCTGCCCGAAACGGACACACCGGGCGCCAGGGCGGCCGGCGTCGGCGCCTTCATGGCCTTGATGGTCGCGGATAGCTATTACGAACGGGACCAGGCGATCTTTCGCGCAGGGCTGGCAGCGATCGATTCGGCCAGCCGTGAATCCTCGGGCGCCGGCTTTGCCGCGGCAACCGCCGCGGACCGGCAGGCATTGCTGGAGGCGCTGGATGCCGAGCAATACGGGTACATGCGGGACAAATCGCCGGAGGGGCCGGCGCACTTTTTCCGCATGATGAAGGAATTGGCGCTGCTCGGCTACTTCACATCGGAAATCGGCTACATGCAAGCCATGCGCTATGTGGAGACTCCCGGCCGATACGATCCCTGCGCTTCCCTGGCGCCCGGCGAGAAGATCTGGGCCAACCACGCCTGAGGCGCTTTCCACATACTGTCATTCTGCGCGCCGTGATTCGGGGCATCCATGCCCCTCACCTCTGCGGGGCGGCGCTACGCGCCGTCCAAAATGGCAATCCTGCCATTTTGTCGCGGAATCTCGTCGGTGCTGCTACGACATTCAGGGAGATTCTGCGACTACGCTTCGCTCCGCGCAGAATGACAGTTTGCTGCTAGCGCGCCGGATACAGCGGTGAAATGAGATTCGGCGTTTCTTCGTACTTGCTGCGGCTGGCCCACAAAATGCCGCGCTGCAGGATCGTCAGGGCTTCGGAAATCTCGTATACGTGAGGTTTGTGGCCCAGCGAAGTATAGAAGACGCGGCCCTCGCCGAATTTCCTTTTCCAGACGACGGGTATGACCGCGTCCTTGACCCAATAGTCATGGTCGCCGTTAAAGGTCGTCGTCGCGAGCACCTTGTTGTTCGGATCGACGTGCATGTAGTACTGCTCAGACACGACGTCGAAATCGGCCAGGCCTCGCGTGATCGGGTCTTCGTGATCGGTGATGTTGACCCGGTAGGGAATGCCGTCGTTGCCGGGATGTTCCACCCATTGGCCGCCGATCATGTACTCGTAGCGCTGCGCCAGCCGGAACGAATCGCCGAGACCGCCATGCCAGCCGGCGATTCCCATGCCGTTCTCGACCGCGGTGAGCAGACCGTTGAGCTGGTCCCCGGTGATCGTGCCCATGGTCCAGATCTGCACGACGAGGTCGATGCTCTGCATCAGTTCGGCGTCGGCGTAGGGTTCGAGCGAATCCGCGACGATCACTTCGAATCCTTCACCCTGTAACCAGGGCACCAGCAGGTCGCGATAGGCTTCGGGCTCGTGACCTTCCCAGCCGCCGTAAGTGAAGAGCACACGGCCGGGATCTTCCGCGCCGGATGCCGGTAAGGCGAAAACAAGACACACAATCAGGAAAGCTGTCCGAAACATCATTCCCCCCTCCTTCAACCCGCCATTCCGCTCATATTTCCACCCAACTTGCTCCATTTCCGGAACTCTCGACGGCCGCCTGCACGAAGCGCATGCCGCGGATGCCGTCCTCGATTCCGGGATAATCGCATAGCGCCGCCTCGCCCGCGGCGACGCGCCGCACATCGGCCATGAAATCGCGGTAGATGTTCGCAAACGCTTCGAGGTAACCCTCGGGATGGCCCGCCGGCGTCCTTGCCGCCCGCGCGGCCGCTTCGCCAAGGTATCCGGCGCCGGTCCGGAACCGCTCCCAGCCTTTGCCGGCCGGCTTCACCTGCAAGGTGTTCGGCTCCATCTGATGCCACTCGATTCCCGCCTTGCTGCCGTAAAGGCGAATGTTGAGCCCGTTCTCTTCGCCGCAGGCGATCTGCGAGCAAACGAGCGTGCCCCTGGCGCCGCCTTCTAAGCGCAACAGCATGCTGGCGTCGTCGTCGAGCTGCCGGCCTTCGACAAAGCTCGTCAGTTCCGCGCATACCGCCTGCACCTTCCGGCCCGTCACGAATTCGACGAGATGCTTGGCATGGGTGCCGATGTCGCCCACGCAGCAACTGATGCCGGAACGCGCGGGATCGGTGCGCCATTCGGCTTGCTTGTTGCCCTGGCGCTCCAGCGGTTCCATGAGCCAGTCCTGGTTGTACTCGACCTGGACCTTGCGCAAATCGCCCAGCCGGCCGCTCGCGACGAAGTCCCGCGCTTCACGTACCATCGGGTAGCCACTGTAGGTATGCGTCAGCGCAAACAGCCTGCCGCTTCCCGCCACGATCTCTCCCAACTCCTGCGCGTCGGCGAGACTCGACGCCAGCGGCTTGTCGCAGACGACGTGAATGCCGGCGTTGAGGAACGCCCCCGCGACCGGAAGGTGGAGATTGTTCGGCGTTGCGACGATGACGAAGTCGATGCCGTCTTCCATCTTCGCTTCCTCGGCGGCCATAGTCTCGTAGGAATCGTAGGACCGGTCGAGATGCCAGGCCTCGGCGCTCGCTTTCGCTTTCTCCGGATCGGAAGACATGGCGCCGGCAACTACCCGCGCCTCGTTGTCGAGTTCCGCGGCGATTCGATGAACGGCGCCGATGAAAGCGCCCTGCCCGCCGCCGACGATACCCGCCCTGAGCTTCCTCATGAACGATAGGCCTCCCGGCCGACGCCTTGCACGGGAATCCCCTGGGCGGCCATGACTTCGTGCTGCAATGCGTACATCGCTGCCGCGGCTTCGTCGATGGCCCTGGTGAAAGCCACCGAGCCGGCGAGGATCGGCGCCAGCTTTTCCTTGTCCTGGATACGCGCCGGCGGATATTCGTGCTCGACGACGAGGTAAATCTCGGCCGGGTCGATGTCGAGCAGTTCCCGCGCCGCGAGCTGGTGGTCGAGCCAGTCGACGGTCCGGTTTTGCAGATAGGCCAGGGGGTCGTGCCTCGCCGTGCCCGGCAACTCGTGCTCGCAGATCGCGACCTGCTTTTTCCAGGCATTGACCTGGTCGGCTGGATTGCCGGACGGCGCATCGCCGTCCCAGTCGCCACGCTCCATGGTCTGGCCGCCGTAGCCCCAGGCCGAGATTCCGGCTGAATCGACAACCTGCCCCTTGACGTGGAAACCATCGATCAGGAAGCCATAGCCTTCGTCCTTGAGATACTGGAACATCGAGCGCGTGTCCTGACCCATCAGGACCGAGTGCGAGGGATCGTAGTGAACCCGGAACTGGTCGCCGACGCCGTGCTTTTCGCAGATGCGATGCAAGGCGATCCAGGGCCCCGGGGCATAGGCGATGTTGTTGTGCCAGCGATCGAGCGGCGTCCAGCCGGGCATGGGGCACTGCTCGACGCGAAACGTGAGCCCCCGCGCTTTCGCCTCTTTCAGCAGCGGTACGAATTCCCGCTCGAACATCTCAAGATTGGGATCCATCTCGAGATCGTAATTGCGTCCGACAAAGCCGCACACCGCGTCCGTCTCGAGCAGGACCGCCGCGTCGAAAACGCGCAGCATGAACTCGTGCTTGGCGCGGCGGGCTTCGTTGTCGGCAACGAGCATGTTGTCGAAATAGGCGAGATCCGAAAGCCCCACGCCCGTATCCTTCATCGCGGCCTTGACGCGTTCCGCACGCCGCTCGTTGAACGGCTCGCGCAGGTCGAGCGTATTCGCGACCGGATCGAGCATCGCCTCGGCCGGCACGTCGCTGACGCTCGGATGCAGGGCCGCCGACAACTGGATGTAGGGCGAACCGATGCCGCGCGAGAACGCCAGCCATTCCTCGACCGCCAGGTCCGGGTCCGCATCGCGCAACTCGCGCGGCGTCAGTTCCTGCAACGCGGCCGTTAGTACGCTGATTTTCATGGGTTTGGGTTCGAATCCGCCCGCCGGCTTGCTCATTCGGTATATCCTTCGTATCTGCTCGATACTCGTTTCGATTTCACGCGAAACTACCAGAATCGCAATGCAAATACATGCATGCGAATGCGCCCCCAACTATTGCATGCGCTACCGCCCCGCCGCCCGTCAGGGCAGCGACCCCGGTCTCGGCGCGGGCAATGTCGGCTTTCGGCTCATCTATGACACCTTGCTGCCTGCTGTGGATTGGAGAAGACGAGCGGAAATTTTCCAGATTCCGAGGATTCTCACCATTTCGCGCTGAACTCCACCTGCACGGCGTGTTCGGATTTGGAGTGAAGGCTTTCGCGCCGCATCGCCGTCACGTCCAGCGAAAAGTCCAGTCCGCCGGTGCCGGGCGCCGGGACCAGACGCCAGCCGATACTCGCACCGCGGGCGCCCACGCCGTCCGAATAGCCCAACAGGGGACTGCCGACGAACCGTCCTCGGAAGGCGCGCAGCCCCCAGGCGGCTTCCATCGTCCAGCGTCCGTCCGTCTTCGCACCGGTCCCGGGCGCGCTGAACGCCTCCGGCGACAGCAGCGCCTCCACGCCTCCGCCCGCCGGCCCGCCGAGCGCACGGCGCAGTGTCAACGACGGGCCGAGTTCGCTGTCCGGCGTCGGATCGAACGCGATGCCCGCCGAAAATCCACGATCTCCGACCGCATCGTCGCCGTGGGTCACGAGCGCGCGGGCAAGCACATCCATGCCCAATCCGAGCGCCGGGTGGCTCCAGGCCAGCCCGCCGCCGACTTCCAGCCCGAACCCGGTCTCGGCGCCGCCGCCGTCGCGGCGCGCGCCGATCTCCAGCTTCGGGGCGAGTTGCCCCCCGCGTTCGAGCCGCACGCGCCAACTGCTCTCCAGACCCAGCCGCAGCCGCGTCACGACCGCCGCCGACGACGCCAGTTCCCGCGTACCGTCCGAAGCCGTCCTCACCCATAGCGCATCGGTCACCAGCACCAGCTCCGGACCGCGGTCGCCGGATGGCTCGAGTAGCCGGTTGCGCAGTCCAAGCGAGGCCATGCGCCAGTCGATATCCGCCTCCAGCACCGGAAGCCCCGCCTCCGCGTGCCTTGCCGGTTCGAGCACCACCGCGCCGGCGCCGTAACCAACCGCGCCCCAGATGTTCAGATGCTTGTTGAGGCGCGCCGAGCCATAAGGAATGACCGCCGTGAGCGTTGATTCGACTTCACCGCCCACGCCGGCCCCGTGGAAATCGCCATCGCCCCAGCTTTGCGTCAGCGCCGCCCCCGCGAGCCAGTTGCCGCGCGCGTAGTCGGCACCGAGCATCGCCGTGGCGACTTCTCCGCCGAGCTTCAGCCCGGCGGCCGCGCCGTTGAAGCGGGAGTGCGCGCCGCGGCCCCAGAACGCCAGACTGCCGCCGCGCTCATCCCGTTCCCCCGTGCTCGTGAACGCGCTGGCGAGCAGCAGGCCGCGCGCCACCGCCGCAG
>JANQSV010000398.1 GCA_028279115.1 Pseudomonadales bacterium | reverse complement strand
CGCGCGCTGGGCCGATCTCGTGCTCGTGGCGCCGGCGAGCGCCGATTTTCTCGCCCGCACCGCCCATGGCCGGGCCGATGACCTGCTTTCCACCTTGATCCTGGCGACTTCCGCGCCGATCGCCATAGCGCCGGCGATGAACCAGGGCATGTGGTCCGATCCGGGCACCCAGCGGAACCTAGACGAAGTCCGCAACTGCGGCCATCACGTGTTCGGGCCCGCCGAAGGCGATCAGGCCTGTGGCGACGTGGGACCGGGGCGCATGGTCGAACCCGCCGATCTGCTCGCCTCCTGCGCGGAACTGTTCACCGGCGAGCCGTTGGCCGGAAGGCGCCTGCTCATAACCGGCGGACCGACCCGGGAAGCGATCGATCCGGTGCGATTCCTGAGCAATCACAGCTCGGGGAAAATGGCCTATGCGCTGGCCGCGGAAGCCGTGGCGGCCGGCGCCCGCGTGACCTTGATCAGCGGCCCCGTGAGCTTGCCCACGCCGGATCGCGTTACCCGGATCGACGTCACCAGCGCCGAAGACATGCTGGCCGCTACGATGGAGCGCATCGCCGACGCCGACGCGTTCATCGGCGTGGCGGCGGTGGCCGACTATCGTCCGCTGAATCGGACGACAGGAAAGATCAAGAAGGACAAGGCGGGCATGGTCATCGATCTCGTGCGCAATCCAGACATCATCAGCGAAGTCGCGAGCCTGAATCCGCGGCCGCTGGTGGTCGGCTTCGCAGCCGAAACCGAAGATGTGATCGCGAACGGTCGGGAAAAGCTCGAGCGCAAGAAACTCGACCTGCTGTTCGCCAACGATGCCGCGGAAACCTTCAATAGCGACGAAGTGGCCGCTACCGCCATCAGCGCGGCAGGCGAGGTCGATATTCCCCGCGCCCGCAAGGAAGCCGTGGCGAGAAAAATGCTTGAACTGATCGCCGAGCGCTTGCCGGGTGAGACCCGATCGGCGCAGCCGACAAGAAGCACAGCTTCTTGAGGGGTGAGGACAAGCGTTTACGAAGCGCAGCTTCGTGCGCAGTCTGAACGGCGCCAAGCCAAGCTTGGCGGCTGGACGAACGGCCCGACAGGATGTCGAGACTGGGGGTAATCGAAGTCGAAGAACTCGCGCCATGGATGGCATGTATGATGCCAATAAATTTCCCTTGGAGATTTCGCGGCTCCGCCTCGCTCCGCGCGATAGCAAAATGAGAATTGCCGAATGACTATGCAGTCCACCGCAAAGGCGTCAGTTCCAGCGGAAATCTTTCGCGCCTACGATATTCGCGGCATCGCCGGAGAGCAGCTCGACGGCGATCTCGTGCGCCGCATCGGCCAGGCCATCGGCAGCGAGGCGCTCGCGCTCGGCATTGACACGCTGCTCGCGGCAAGGGACGGCCGGCTTTCCAGCCCGGAATTGTTCGAGGCGCTCGGCGCCGGCATTCGCGCTTCGGGCTGCAATGTCGTCAGCCTGGGCATCGCGCCGACGCCGGTGCTGTATTTCGCCACGCACACGAGCCCTCTTGACTCCGGCGTGATGATGACCGCGAGTCATAATCCATCGGATTACAACGGTCTGAAGCCGGTCTTCCGGCGCACCAGCATGGATTCCGACCAGATCCAGCAGATTCGACTGCGTGTCGAACAGGACCGACTCGCTCATGGCGCCGGGCAAATCGGCGAATTGTCCGTACTCGAAGACTACCTGTCCTTCATCGCCGCCGACGTGCGCCTGCAACGGCCCCTGAAAGTCGTCATCGATTGCGCGAACGCGGTTCCGGCGGTGGTGGCGCCCGCCTTGTTCGAACGGCTCGGCTGCGAAGTCGTGGCGCTGCATTCCGAACTAGACGGCAACTTTCCCAACCATCACCCTGATCCCACAGTCAGCGAAAACCTTGCGGAGCTTTGCCGTGAAGTCGTGGTGGGCAAGGCCGATTTCGGCGCCGCCTTCGACGGCGCCGGCGACCGTCTCGGCCTCGTCGATGAGACCGGAACCGTCATTGAAGCCGAATCGATCCTGCAACTGCTGGCGGAAGACATTCTGCCGCGCTACCCCGGCGCCGACATCGTTTACGACGTCAAATGCAGCGCCCGCCTGCCCCGCCGCATCCGGGAACTGGGCGGCAAGCCCTGCATGCGCCGCTCGGGGCATTCCTTCATGAAACTCGCCATGCGGGAAACCGGCGCTCCGCTGGGCGGAGAGCTTTCGGCGCATATTTTCATCAAGGATCGCTGGTTCGGATTCGATGACGGCGTCTATGCGGCCGCCCGGGTCGCCGAACTGCTCGCGGCAAGGTCCGAGCCGGCAAGCGTGGCGCTTGGGCCCAGCCGCGAAGGGTGCAGAACCGAAGAGTTGCGCCTGCCCGTGCCCGAGGCGCGCAAGTTTCCGCTGATGGACAGGATCATCGAATTGGCGGATTTCGAGCAGGCAGCAATTATCAAAATCGACGGGCTGCGCGTAGAATACGCCGACGGTTGGGGCCTCATCCGGGCCTCGAACACCACGCCGGCCCTGCTTTGCCGCTTCGAAGCGGACTCGCGGGAAAGGCTGGAAGCGATTCAGGCGGACTTCCGGAAACTGATCCTGCGCGCCGACGACTCGCTGCAACCGCCGTTTTGAACAACTGGACCGATTCCTGCGGCACATGGATGTGCCGCCCCATTCGATGACGCAAGCCATTGAATGTGTGAGCAAAACAAAACCACGCTTTTGTTTTGCGGCAATCGAAGAAAACGAGTAACGCGCCATGTCGCTGAGCGTAAGCAGGGCACGCACCATCGCCAGAATTCTTACCGAGTCGCTTCCTTACATTCGGAAGTTCGCGGGCAATACGGTGGTGGTCAAATACGGCGGCAACGCCATGGTCGACGAAGCGCTCAAGCAGAGTTTCGCGACCGACGTCGTGCTCATGAAACTGGTCGGCATTCATCCGGTCATCGTCCATGGCGGCGGCCCGCAGATAGGCAAGTTGCTTGAGCAACTGAACATCGAATCGCGTTTCGTC
>JANQSV010000325.1 GCA_028279115.1 Pseudomonadales bacterium | reverse complement strand
ATCTGCAGGCGGCCCGCACACATGGCTGCCGGCCGGTGCTAGTGCGCACCGGGAACGGCATGAAAACTGAAAAGTCATTACAAAGCAATGGGTTGGAAGGCATAGAGGTGTATGACGACTTGCGCGGCGCGGCGAATGCCTTGTTGGGTTCGCACGGCGTGAGTCGCTGTCTGGCGGGCTGAGTTCAGCGGGCGTCCTCGACATGGATGTCGAGGCCGAAGCCTACAGGGGTGGAGGCAAGCGTTTATGAAGCGCAGCTTCATGCGCAGCCGGAACGACGCCAAGCTGTGCTTGGCGGCTGGGCCGTATTCACGGCGTCCGCTGAACTCAGCCCGCCAGATGGCGACGGTTCGAAGCTACGTTCAGATATCGATATTCTCGGCCCGCAGCGCGTTTGTCTCGATGAACTGCCGGCGCGGATCGACCTGGTCTCCCATCAAGGTATTGAACAACTGATCCGCGCCGATCGCATCCTTGACCGTCACTTGCAACATGCGCCGGGTTTCCGGGTTCATGGTGGATTCCCATAGCTGATCCGGGTTCATTTCCCCCAGACCCTTGTAGCGTTGCAGATAGTTGCCTTTCATCGCCTCGGCGGTCAACCAGTTGAGCGCTTCAGTGAAACTGCCCACTTTCTGTTTCCGGTTTCCGCGTTCGATGAAGGCGCCGGGTTCGATCAGTCCGTCAAGCGTCACGCCCAGCGAAGACATCATCTTGTATTCGCCGGAATGGAAGAAATCGGCGCTGAAGGGAAAAGATTTGCGCAAGCCGTGGCGCTCGAGCAGGACCACCGGCAGGAAAATATGCCGCTCGGCATCTTCTTCGATCGTATAGCCGTAGTCGATCCGGTATTGCGGATTGCGTTCGTACAGGTTGGCGATCACTTTTCCGGCCCAGGATTCGACTTCTTCCCTGGACCGAAGATTTTCCTCGGGCAGCACGGATGTCTGCACAAGCGCTTCCAGCACCTCTTTCGGATACAGCCGGCTCAGCCGATCAATGATGGCGTAGACCTCCCGATAGCGGTTCACGAGGGATTCGAGCGCCTCGCCGCCGATGCCCGGCGCATCCGCGTTGACATGCAGACTCGCGTCCTTGAGCGCTATCGCGGTTTCGTAATCTTCGAGTTCGCGATCATCCTTGAGATATTGCTCCTGTTTGCCTTTCTTGAGCTTGTACAAGGGCGGCTGGGCGATGTACAGATGCCCTTTTTCGATCAACTCGGCCATATGCCGGAAGAAGAAGGTAAGCAGCAAGGTGCGGATATGAGAGCCGTCGACATCGGCGTCGGTCATGATGATGATTCGATGGTAACGCAGCGCTTCAGGCGAAAATTCGTCCTTGCCGATGCCGCAACCAAGCGCCTTGATCAAGGTTCCGATCTCGTTCGAGCTGAGCATTTTGTCGAACCGCGCTTTTTCCACGTTGAGAATCTTTCCCTTCAGCGGCAACACGGCCTGGTTGTGGCGATTTCTCGCCTGCTTGGCGGACCCGCCCGCCGAGTCGCCCTCGACCAGGTAAATCTCCGACAAGGCCGGGTCCTTTTCCTGGCAATCTGCCAACTTGCCCGGCAGGCCCGCAACATCGAGCGCGCCTTTGCGGCGCGTCATTTCCCGGGCCTTGCGCGCGGCTTCGCGCGCCTTCGCCGCTTCGATCATCTTGCCGGCGATCAATTTGGCGTCCTTTGGATTTTCCATGAGGTAGTCGGTCAGATGTGAGGCCATTTGCTGTTCGACTACAGCCTTTACCTCGGAAGAAACGAGCTTGTCTTTGGTCTGGGAGGAAAATTTCGGATCCGGCACCTTGACCGAAACCACCGCGGTCAGACCTTCTCTGACATCGTCGCCGGAAACCGGAACATCCTTGCTTTTGGCGCCATTGAGTTCCGCGTCGATATAGTTTTTGAGCACGCGCGTCAGCGCCGAGCGAAATCCCGCGAGATGCGTTCCGCCGTCGCGCTGGTGAATGTTGTTGGTGTATGGAAAGATCACCTCCTGGTAGGAATCGTTCCATTGCATCGCGACTTCCACGGAAATGCCCTCTTCCACCTCCCGGGCATTGAAGTAGACCATCTTATTGACGATCGTCTTGTTCTTGTTGAGGTAGTCGACGAATGCGCGCAGGCCGCCCTTGTATCGAAAGGTCTCCTGCTTGCCGGTACGCTCGTCCCGCAAGGCGATGGCGACGCCGGCATTGAGAAACGCCAATTCGCGCAACTTTCTGGCGAGAATATCGTATTGGAATTCGATGTTGTTGAAGGTTTCCTCCGAAGGCTCGAAATGGCATTCGGTGCCGGTTGCCGCGGTTTCTCCGACCACAGCAAGCGGCGCCTGGGGCGCACCGTGCCGGTAATACTGTTCCCAGACCTTGCCGTCTCGCCGGATGGTTAATTTCAATTCCCTTGAAAGCGCATTGACGACGGACACGCCTACGCCATGCAGGCCGCCGGAGACTTTATAGCTGTTGTCGTCGAACTTCCCGCCGGCGTGGAGAACCGTCATGATGACTTCGGCCGCGGAGACGCCTTCCTTGTGCATTTCGGTCGGAATCCCTCGCCCGTTATCGGTGACGGTTACCGATTCGCCGATATGAATCGCAACCTTGATCTCCGTGCAATAACCGGCAAGCGCTTCATCAATGGAGTTATCCACCAACTCGAAAACCATGTGATGCAAACCGGTTCCGTCATCGGTGTCGCCGATATACATTCCGGGCCTTTTCCTGACCGCGTCGAGGCCCTTCAGAACCTTGATGCTTTCGGAGTTGTAATCATTGGCCGGAGGATTTTCCATTCATTTCTCCATGTTCGGATTGTGGGGGCGAAAGCAAGCATTTACGAAGCGCCAGCTTCGTGCGCAGCCCGAGCGACGCCGTGCTGTGCGCGGTGGCTGGAACGAGGCATGCCTCGCCCGCAGCCGGATTGGCACATCGCCGAAACACGGGCGAAGCATGCGCCGCCCCTGCGGATAAGACTAACGCCACCACCGTCCCGGCGATGCGGCGCCGCCTTCAACCATTCGAAATAAACCGCAAAATCAAGTCGTTATTGTACCATGTTCCACGTGGAACAGGCTGCTTGAGCCGGCGCCCGGGAAGGAAGACTCCAATGCGCCCACGGCTACGCAAGTGACAAACAATTGAGCGCCAAGCGAACACAGCAGATGGAAAACCCTCTCTCTGTTTTTCTCGTCCAGCTCCGCGGCAAGATCATCTACCAGATAAATCGGCCGTTGTTTGCCTGTCTCAAAAAATAACTCGCCCTGCGCGATCTTCAACGCGGAAACAATCAGCTTTTGCTGTCCTCTCGACGAGACATCGATCGCCCTGTCGTTCCCGGCCTTCACTAAAATGTCGGCGCGGTGTGGGCCATACCTTGTCACGCCATAGTTCCTGTCCGCCCCCCGATTCTCGTACAGCAGCCTCCCAAGCTCATGTTCCCGGTTCCAGCCGGCATTGAAATGAAGGCTGATCGAGCCGCCCAGTTTTTCGCTTAGCGTGGAGAGCGCCCTGGTAAATGCCTCTTGCAGTCGATGGAAATATCTTTCTCTCGATCCGGTAATCTCGATGGCGCCGGAAACGAGTTCTTCCTCCCAGGCGGCCAATTGTTTTTCATCTACTCTGCCGGGCTGCTTCAGCAATGCGTTTCTGTGCATGATTGATTTTCTGGTTCGCCGCCAGGCCGGGAGAAACTGTTGTTCCACGTGGAACACGCCCCAATCGAGAAATCTGCGCCTCAATCTGGGTCCCTCGTTCAACAGGGAAAATGAAGTGGCATCAAGCAGTTGAATCGGTATCTCCCGCGCGACGTCTTCCCAGCTTCGCTGCGCAAGCCCGTTCGACTTGAGTTGCTGATCTCCCTTTCGTGTTCTGTGCAGACCGATTTTCGTTCCGCCGGACAATTCTGCGAACAAAACTGTCTCGTCATCGCCGTCCCTGATCAACGGCTTGACGCTGCTGGTCCTGAACGACCTGCCGAGGGCAAGATAATGAATGGCCTCAAGAAAACTGGTCTTGCCGGAAGCATTTGGACCGGCAAGAATATTCAGTTCAGGATGAGGAGTAAGCGCGCAACGCTCAATATTCCGAAACGACGTAATTTCCAGCCTTGCCAGCCCGCCCATCAGATTCCAAAAATTCTCATTCTGGTCTTCAGTGTCCTGTTAAAAACAGTGGCTTCGTTCCGTCGCCGCTGGGCGGCGACTTACATGGTGCAAATGATGGAAACCACCGACCCCGAAGGGATACAGAACGCTCAATTGAGAATTGCTGCTATGTGTCCCGCACTGTGTAAGGCTCTGCGGGCGGGAGTGCCTTTTCGCGTCGTGGGAGCCGTTGCGTGCCATGGATGGCCCAAAGCAACGACGACCCGATTCGAACCT
>JANQSV010000320.1 GCA_028279115.1 Pseudomonadales bacterium | reverse complement strand
TCGAATACGAAATCGATACCGTAAAGCATCTGTAAGTGCGCCGGTCGCGTATTTATCGGCAATCGCCATGAACGCGTCGAAGTCCAGCAAGCGTTGGCTGCGGGAGCATCTTTCCGACCCGCATGTGAAGCGCGGCAGGGAACAGGGCTATCGCTCCCGGGCCAGCGCCAAGCTGCTTGAAATTCAGCGCAGGGACCGCCTGATCCGGCCGGGAATGACCGTGGTCGATCTCGGCGCGGCGCCCGGCGGCTGGTCCCAGGTCGCGCGCGAGGCGGTCGGCGCCGGCGGCAAAGTGATCGCCGTCGATCTGCTGCCCATGGCGCCGATCGCCGGCGTCGAATTCGTGCGGGGAGATTTCAGCGGCGGGGAAGTGCTGGACCGCGTTCTGGAACGGCTCAGGGGCGCCGCGGTCGATCTTGTAATCTCCGACATGGCCCCCAATATGAGTGGTATGAAGGAAATCGACCAGCCCCGCGCCATGGATCTCGCGGAGCTTGCGCTCGACCTTGCGCAACGTATACTGGCGCCGCGCGGAAGCCTGCTGGTCAAGGTTTTCCAGGGCGTCGGCTGCGAACGGTTCCGGGCGGCCCTCAAATCCGGATTCGCGGTCGTGAAGACCCGAAAACCGGATGCGTCCCGGGCGCGTTCGAGCGAAATATACTTGCTCGCAAGTGGCTTTCACGGGCAAAATTGAGATTCTGCGGTAGCGGCGGGGACGCGGACCGGGTCCGACCCGGAGGAGGCACAGCCTTGAACGATATGGCAAAGAACCTGATTTTGTGGGTGATCATCGCCGGCGTATTGCTGACGGTGTTCAACAACATCAATCGGGGAACCAGCGAAGAGACCATCAATTACTCGGATTTCATCCGCGAGGTGAACTCCGGGCGCGTGGAAGCGGTGGAATTCTCCGGCATCAATCTCACCGGCGTTCGCAACAACGATACGCGATTCCGCACCACCCTGCCATCGATCGGCGATGCCCGCCTGCTCGACGACCTGCTCGAAAACGGCGTTGAAGTGATCGGCCGCGAGCCCGAGCGGCAGAGCATCTGGACGCAGTTGCTGGTGGCCGGATTCCCGGTGCTGATCATCATCGCGCTGTTCTTCTTTTTCATGCGCCAGATGCAAGGCGGCGGCGTCGGCGGCAAGGGCGGACCGATGTCCTTCGGCAAGAGCAAGGCGAAATTGCTCGGCGAGGACCAGATCAAGGTGACCTTCGCCGATGTCGCCGGCGTCGACGAAGCCAAGGAAGACGTCAAGGAACTCGTCGACTTCCTGCGCGAACCCGATAAATTCCAGCGCCTCGGCGGGCGCATACCCCGCGGCGTGCTCATGGTGGGCCAGCCCGGCACCGGCAAGACCCTGCTGGCCAAGGCGATCGCCGGCGAGGCCAAGGTGCCGTTCTTCTCGATTTCCGGTTCGGACTTCGTCGAAATGTTCGTCGGCGTCGGCGCCTCGCGCGTGCGCGACATGTTCGACCAGGCCAAGAAACAATCGCCCTGCATCATCTTCATCGACGAGATCGACGCGGTGGGCCGTCATCGCGGCGCCGGACTCGGCGGCGGTCACGACGAACGCGAGCAGACCCTGAACCAATTGCTCGTCGAGATGGACGGATTCGAAGGCAATGACGGCATCATCGTCATGGCCGCGACCAACCGTCCCGACGTGCTCGACCCGGCCTTGTTGCGCCCTGGCCGCTTCGACCGACAGGTCGTCGTCGGCCTGCCCGACATCCGCGGCCGGGAACAGATTCTCAAGGTGCACATGCGCAACGTGCCCATCGACGAGCGCGTCGAGGCCTCGGTCATCGCCCGCGGCACGCCGGGTTTCTCCGGCGCCGACCTGGCCAATCTCGTCAACGAGGCGGCCCTGTTCGCCGCCCGCGCCAACCGCCGCCTTGTGACCATGGAAGAATTCGAGAAGGCCAAGGACAAGATCATGATGGGCGCCGAGCGCAAATCCATGGTCATGTCCGAAAAGGAGCGCATCAATACCGCGTATCACGAAGCCGGCCACGCCACCGTCGGCAGGCTCATGCCCGAACACGATCCGGTCTACAAGGTCAGCATCATTCCGCGCGGCCGCGCCCTCGGCGTGACGATGTTCCTGCCCGAGGAAGCCCGCTACAGCATCAGCAGGCGCGCGATTCTCAGCCAGATCTGCAGCCTCTACGGCGGCCGCATCGCCGAGGAAATGACCCTCGGCAGGGAAGGCGTCACCACCGGCGCGTCCAACGACATCCAGCGCGCCACCGAAATGGCCCGCAACATGGTGACCAAGTGGGGGTTGACCGAAGAACTCGGACCGCTGCTCTATTCCGAGGACGAAGGCGAAGTCTTTCTCGGCCGTTCGGCGGCGCACCAGGCGAAGACGGTTTCCGTCGATACCGCCATCGCCAGCGACCGTGAAGTGCGCAGAATCGTCGATGAATGCTATGCCAGAGCCAAGGGGATCCTGGAAGGGAACCGCGACATTATGGAATTGATGAAAGACGCGCTGATGGAATACGAGA
>JANQSV010000319.1 GCA_028279115.1 Pseudomonadales bacterium | reverse complement strand
CACAACGACAGAGGCTCATTCAATCATCAACAACTTGACAAGCTGAGCTAGTGCCACATCCCCAGCGGTCTCTCGTGAGCTCGCGGTTCAAACCCTGGCGCGGCGGCAGGACATCGATGCGGTCATCGCTCTCGGCACTGTAATCCGCGGGGAAACGGCGCATTTCGATTATGTCGCCGGAGAATGCGTGCGCGGGCTGAACCGCGTGATGCTGGATTCCGCCAAGCCGGTGACCTTGGGCGTGCTCACCGTGGAGACGGTGGAGCAGGCCGAAGCCCGCTCGTGCCCAAGCGACAACAAGGGAGCGGAAGCGGCGCTCGCGGCCATGGAAATGGTCAACCTGCTGGGCCGTGTGAAATCCTTGTGAACGCCACGGGCGGCAAGCGGTTGTCGCCCCGGCGCCGGGCGCGCCGGCTGGCGCTGCAAGCGCTCTATCAATGGACCATGTCGGGAAACGATCCCCATGAGATTACGCGGCAATTGCGCGAAGACGCCGGCGGCAAGATCGACTGGGACTATTTTGATCTGCTGTTTCCGGCGATTCCCGACGGCAGGAGTGAACTCCAGCAGCAACTTGAGCCGGTGCTGGATGGCAGAAGGCTCGACCCGGTGGAACAGGCCGTGATCTGGTTGGGCGCGTTTGAACTCGCCAGGCAGCCTGATATCCCTTATCGGGTGGTCATAGACGAATCCGTAGAACTCGCCAGGGTATTCGGCGCCACCGACAGTTACAAGTACGTCAACGCGGTGCTCGACAAACTGGCGCCGCGACTGCGCGGCGACGAAGCAGCCGCCGGCTGAAAATGAGTCTGACCGAGCGCGATATCATCAGCCGGTACTTCAATGTGCCGGAACTGGCCTTGCCAAGGCCCGAAATCGAGCTTGGCCCCGGTGACGACGCCGCCGTCCTGCATGTTCCCGAGGGCAAACGCCTGGTCGTTTCCGCCGATGTGCTCGTCGCGGGAGCGCATTTTCCGGAAGACGCCGCGGCGGAACTGATCGCGAACCGCTCGCTTGCGGTCAATCTCAGCGATCTCGCCGCAATGGCGGCCGAACCACTGTGTTTCACCCTGAGCCTGACCTTGCCCCGGGCGGATGCGAAATGGCTTGCGGCATTCAGCCGCGGCCTCGCCGAACTCGCGGGGGAGTTTCGCTGCTCCCTGATCGGCGGCGATCTCAGCCGGGGACCCTTGCAGATAGCGATCCAGGTCCATGGTTTGTGCGAAGCCGGACACGAACTTCGCCGCGAGGGAGCCCGGCCCGGACAGAAGGTGTACGTCACCGGCTGGGTCGGCGACGGCGCCCTGGGTCTCGCCAATCTCGGCGTCGCCGCCTCGAACATCGCATTCAACGCGCCCATGGAGAAACTGCCGGAAGAGTGCCGGGCGCATTTCCAAACCGCATATTTCCGCCCCCGGCCTCGAATCGGATTTGCCCTCGCCGCCGCGCCCCTGGTCGCCTGCGCCATCGACGTATCCGACGGACTGCTCGGAGACGCCGGCCATTTGGCCGCGGCAGCCGGTGCGGGCATCGTGCTTTACCCCGAGCGGTTTCCCTTCTCTCCTTCCGCCCGCTGTTGCACGGACCTGGAGACGCGCCTCCGCGCGGCGCTTGCCGGAGGCGACGACTACGAATTGTGCTTTACGGCGGACCCGGTCAACGAACGCGAACTCATGGCAGTCGCCGCCGGCATGGAACTGCCCCTTACCTGCATCGGCGAAGTGACGGCGGGCGAGGGCGTACGATGCACCGGCATGGAATTGGAGGAGATGTCTTCCTTCGATCATTTTGCCGACGAGATTCTGCGACTTCGCGCAGAATGACTATGTGGGAACGGTCATTCTGCGCGAAGTCGCAGAATCTCATTGACAAAGCGAGAACTGCTGATGAATGAGACCCCCAATCCATCGCTGCGGGAACTGATCGCCGACCCCGCGCTTCTGCTCGCTTTCGGCTTCGGCAGCGGGCTTTCGCCCTGGGCGCCGGGCACCGCAGGCACCCTGGCCGCCGCCGCGATCTGGCTGGCTCTTCCGGCGCCATCCTTTCCGCTGGCATTACTACTGATCTGCGCCGCTGCGGCGGCCGGCGTCTGGATTTGCGGCCGCAGCGCGGCGCGGCTGGGAGGCGGCGATCGCCCGGGCATCGTCTGGGATGAATTCGCCGGCTGCTGGATCACCCTTGCGCTGGTCCCAGCCGGCTGGCAGTGGGCGCTGGCGGGATTGTTGCTGTTCCGCCTGCTCGACATCCTCAAACCCTGGCCGATCAAGCAGTTGGACCGCAATATCGAAGGCGGACTCGGCATCATGCTCGACGATGTCGTTGCGGGTATAATGGCCGCCCTTTGCATGCAATGCCTACGATTGCTCGCCTGATTGCCGGCCGGGAACAAAACCAGGGGTTTTCGAATTGACCATCGAATTCGTCGCTCAAGCGAAGCTGCCGACCCGCTGGGGCGATTTCAGAATCTACGGCTTCAAGGATCTGCAAGCGGACAAGGAGCACGTTGCGCTGGCGCTCGGGAAATTGAATCTCGACGAGCCATTGCTGTGCCGAATCCATTCCGAATGCCTCACCGGCGACAGCATGTTCAGCTTGCGTTGCGATTGCGGCCCGCAACTCGAATTCGCCATGCAGCAAATCTCCGAAGCGGGCCGCGGCCTGATCCTGTACCTGCGCCAGGAAGGCCGCGGCATCGGCCTGCTCAACAAGCTGAAGGCCTACGCCTTGCAGGATGCCGGCGCGGACACTGTCGAAGCCAATGTCCAGCTCGGTTTCGAACCAGACAGCCGGGAGTACCAGATCTGCAAGCCCATGCTCGACTTCTTCGATATCCGCAAAGTGAAACTGCTTACCAACAACCCCGCCAAGGTCGAGGCCTTGCAGGACATGGGCATCGAGGTCAACGAAATCATCCCCATCCACACCGGCGCCAATCCGCACAATGAAACCTATCTCGCCGTCAAGATCAACAAACTCGGCCACATGAGCAAGTCCCGCGGCTGAGCATGGGGCCAATGACATATGCTGACATCCCTGACGCACCGTGGGTTAAAGGCCAGACAACTCGACACGGCACTATGACCAAACGCGTCCCGGCCAATCGGTTTCGCTGTTGAGCGAATCGAATTCAGCGTCCTTTGAAACGAGCGGGCAGCGCAATTCGATCGCGGTGGCTGCGATAAACCGGTCGAAAGGGTCGCGATGCCGCCAATCGAGGAGTGCGGCGCGTGCCGCTGTCTCGCGAGTGAACGGCGCCGTCAGCGTCTCGGTTTCCGCGACAAGTTCATCGAGATGGGGGAGGATTTCGGGCCACCCGCCGAGTTTTGCCTTGCACGTCAACTCATACACGCTGATCGGACTGACGAATACCGAATCCGCCGCCGCGATTGCGGCCTCGGCCGCACCGCCGAGACGGGACGGGGCCATCAAACTCCAGATCCACGCGTGCGTGTCGAGCAGTACCGCGCTCAAGCGTCACGTTCCCACATGCTCAATTCGTCTTCGTCCAGAACGTCCTCGAAGTCCGGAACCGTGCTCGCCAGATGCGCAAGGGCGCCAAAGCGGAACTTCGACGAGTTCAGCGGGACAAGCTTGACCGCCGGCTTGCCGTTTCTCGCGATAATCACGTCGTCGCCGGCTTCCGCGGCGGCTATGAGTCTCGAAAGCTGGGATTTGGCCTGGTGCATGTTGATCAGCATGACGCCACTCCGAGTTGAATAGCTAACTTGGCTAGGCTACGCGAGATTTCCGAACTGGTCAAGATGTTGCTACATTTTCGTATTTTTTGGGGCGCAAGCAAGTGACCAACAAGGATACCGGCAAGCACATTACCGTCGATCTGTTGCGCCACGGGGAGCCGCGTGGCGGGGATATCCTGCGCGGGCGCGTCGACCCGCAACTGACGGATCGCGGCTGGCGGCAGATGGAAGCCGCCGCCGAGCGGGCGGAGGCGAACTGGACCCATATCGTCACTTCGCCCTTGCAGCGCTGCCGCGATTTCGCCCATCGCCTGGCGCAAGGTCGGCAACTCGAGTTGCAAATCGAGGATGACTGGCAGGAAATCGATTACGGCGACTGGGACGGGATGCCGATAGCCGAATGGCGCGCAAAATCCGCGCCGCAATTCAGGAGCTTCCGCGAAGACATCACCGCGCTGGCGCCGCCCAACGGCGAGACTTTCATCGAATTTCGCGACCGCGTACTTGGCGTTTGGGATGGCCTGTCCGGGTTACCCGCAGGCAGCCATGTCCTGCTCGTGACTCATGGCGGCGTAATGCGTGTGATTTTGCCGACAGTGCTGGGCATGCCGTTGAATCAAAGCTATCCGTTGCATATTCCCTTCGCTTGTCTCAGCCGCGTGTTGCTCAACGTGACCGGCAAAAACCGCCGCGCCAGCCTGCTGTTCCACAACGCCGCAAATCCGGTTCAGTAGTCGAGTCCCTTCTGCGCCTTGACGCCGTGATTGAAGGCGTGGCGCACTTCGTTCACTTCGCTTACGGTATCGGCCATTTCGAGCAGTTCGCGGCTGGCGTTGCGTCCGGTAACGACGACATGCTGCCGGGCCGGCCGCTCGCGCAGGGCCTCGAGCACCCGGGCCTTGTCGAGATAGCCATAGGTCAGCATATAGGTCAGTTCATCGAGGATGACGAGGTCGGTCGCCTCACTGGCGAGTAGCGCTTCGGCCTTGCTCCAGGCCGCCTCGGCGGCGGCGATGTCGGTCTGCCGGTCCTGGGTCTCCCAAGTGAAGCCCGTGCCCATGATATGGAATTCGACGAGCGGGTTGTCTTCGAACAGCAAGCGTTCGCCGCATTCCCAGGTGCCCTTGATGAATTGCACGACGGCGCAGCGCAGGCCGTGGCCGACGCTGCGGGCGAGCATGCCGAATGCCGAGGAACTCTTGCCCTTGCCGTTGCCGGTGAGTATGAGCAACAGCCCCCGGTCCCCGGTGGCGGCGGCGATGCGGCCGTCGACGTATTCCTTCTTGCGTTGCATGGCGCGCTTGTGGCGCGCGTCGCGGCCGGTTGCTCCCGCCCTGTTGCTCTTGTTCGCCATCTTCAGATCGCACGGCAGCGGATCTTGTCCGCGGCGAGCTTTTCGTGGATTGCGCGGGCTATGCCGGCGGCGTCGAGACCGGCCTTTCGCAGCATGTCCGGCGGCTTGCCGTGTTCGAGGAAACTGTCGGGCAGGCCGAGATTGAGTACCGGCATGCGATAGCCGTCGCGCATCAGCACTTCGTTCACCGCCGAGCCGGCGCCGCCCATGATGGCGTGTTCTTCGACGGTAACCACGAGTTCATGGTCGCCTGCCGTCTTGCGGATGGCATTCTCGTCGATGGGTTTGACGAATCGCATGTCGTACACCGTGGCATCGAATTCCTCCGCCGCCGCGAGCGCCGGAGCGAGCATGCTGCCGAAGGCGAGGATCGCCACGTCGCGGCCTTCGCGCCGCGGCACCGCTTCGCCGATGGGAACGGTTTTCCAATCGCTGCCGGTGGCGGCGCCGGGCCCTTTGCCGCGGGGGTAGCGCACCGCGGCCGGCCCCTGATGGTCGTATCCGGTGCATAGCAGCAGCCGGGTTTCCTCTTCGTCGCTCGGTGTCATGACGATGATGTTGGGTACGCAGCGCAGATAAGCCAGATCGAAGCTGCCCGCGTGGGTCGGGCCGTCTTCGCCTACCAGGCCGGCGCGGTCGATGGCGAACAATACGTCGAGATTCTGCAAGGCGGTGTCATGGATGAACTGGTCGTAGGCGCGTTGCAGGAAAGTCGAATAGATCGCGATCACCGGCTTCACTCCCTCGCAGGCGAGGCCCGCGCCGAAGGTGACCGCATGCTGTTCGGCGATCGCCACGTCGTGAAAGCGGTCGGGAAATTCCCTGGAGAATTCGACCATGCCCGAGCCTTCGCCCATGGCGGGCGTGATGGCGACGAGTTTTTCGTCGCGCCGCGCCGCCGCGCAAAGCCATTTGCCGAATACCTGGGAATAGGTCGGCGCACTTGCGGTATTGCTCTTCCTTGACTGTTGAACTTCGGCGAGCGGCGCCACCTTGCCGATCGCGTGCATGCCGAATGGATCGCTTTCCGATGCGCTGTAGCCCTTGCCCTTGTGGGTGACGACATGCAGCAATTGCGGACCTTCGAGGTTCTTGATGTTGCCCAGGGCTTCGAGCAGATGGGCGATATTGTGCCCGTCGATGATGCCCATGTAGTTGAAGCCGAGTTGGTCGAACAGGGTTCCCGGAGACAGCATGCCTTTCATGTATTTTTCGGTCTGGTCGGCGGCGCGCAGCATCTTCGGCGCCTTTGCCAGTACTTTCCTGCTGCCGGCGCGAAAGAAGTTGTAGGACTTGCTCGCCCACAGCCGACCGAAATAGTTCGACAAACCGCCGACATTGCGGGAAATCGACATGTTGTTGTCGTTGAGGACGATGAGGATGTTTTCGTTCAGATGCGTGCAATGGTTCATCGCCTCGAAGACCATGCCCGCGGTCATCGCGCCGTCGCCAACCACGGCGACGATATTGTGATCTCCACCGTTCATGCGGCGACCCACCATCATGCCGAGGGCGGCGCTGATCGCGGTGCTGGAATGGCCGACCCCGAACGTGTCGTACTCGCTTTCGGAGCGGGTCGGGAAAGCAGCCAGACCACCGGCCTGGCGCATGGTGTCCATGCGGTCGCGGCGACCGGTGAGAATCTTGTGCGGATAGGCCTGGTGGCCGACGTCCCAGACGAGCCGGTCGGTGGGCGTATCGAAGATGTAATGCAGGGCGATGGTCAATTCGACCACACCAAGGCCGGCGCCGAGATGGCCGCCGGTCTTGCCTACGCAATAGAGCAGATAGGCGCGCAGTTCCAGCGCCAGCGTCGGCAACTGATCCGGCTCCAGGCGACGCAGGTCCTCCGGTGTGTCGATCGTGTCGAGCAACGGCGTTGCAGGCCTTTTTGTTGGTATTTCTTTTAGCATGCCGAATTGATCCCCTTGTTTACTCCCAGCATACCTTATCGCTAATGGTGAATGTACACCCTCAACTGTCATTCTGCGCGGAGCGAAGCGGAGTCGCAGAATCTCATTGAGGATTCCGGGAGATTGTCCATGCCATCCATGGCGCGAGTGCGCTGACTTCGACTAGCCCCAGCCTTGCCATCCCTGGCAAGTCGTTCGGTCCTCAAGCAGCTGCGCTTCTTGTCGGCCGCGCCGACCGGACCTCACCCTGCCTCGCGCGCCCGCTGTACACAGTCCGCCAGACGGCGACTCACACTGGGCGTCAATTTATCCTTTCGATAATATATGCCGCCAGATGGCGTAATGGATCGGCATCGGCGCCGAATTCGCCTAGCGCCGCGGTAGCGTTTGCGGCCAGATCTGCGGCGCGCGCGCGGGCGGAATCGAGGCCGAGCAGGGCGACATAGGTCGCCTTGTCGCCGTCACGGTCGGAGCCTTGGGGTTTGCCCAGGGTTCCGGTGTCGGAAACTTCGTCGAGGACGTCGTCCTGGACCTGGAATGCGAGTCCGATATGGCCTGCGTACTCGCTTAGCCTTTCAAGCTTCCCGGGAGTCGCTTTTCCGCTGCTCAGGGCGCCGAGCAGCACGCTGGCGCGAATAAGCGCGCCGGTCTTCAGCAGATGAATGGTTTCTAGTTCATCAAGCGAAATCCGTTGACCGTCCGCCGCCAGATCTCTTGACTGCCCTCCGATCATGCCCGCCGGTCCCGTCGCCTGCGCGAGTTCGCGCGCCATCCGCAAGCGATCGCCTTTGCCGGCGGCATGGGGGCGGCAAAGGATTTCAAAGGCCATGGACTGCAATGCGTCTCCGGCCAGAATCGCGGTGGCTTCGTCGAAAGCCTTGTGCAAGCTGGGCCGGCCGCGGCGCAGATCGTCATCGTCGAGAGCCGGCAGATCGTCGTGTATCAACGAATAGACATGGATGAACTCGACCGCGCTCGCCGCGTCATCGGCGTCTTCAAAATCGCCGCCGAGAGCCTGGCAGCCGGCATAGATGAGCAACGGCCGCACGCGTTTGCCGCCGCCGGGCAGGACGTAGCGAACCGCTTTCTCAAGGCCGGAGCATGGAAAATCGACCGTATCGATGTGGCGCTTCATCGCCTGATCGACCCGCTCCCTGCAAGCCGCCTGAAATTCTTCGAATTCGCCAGTCATGACTGAAGGCTGGCGCCCGGGTCAAGCTTGAGATCTTCGGTATCGCCTGCGGTGGAAGTGAGCGCTTTGACCTTCTGCTCCGCCGTTTCCAGCGCCTGCTGGCACTCCCTGACCAGCTTCACGCCGTTCTCGAACGTTTCGAGAGATTCTTCCAGGCCGAGATTGCCGTCTTCCATGCGGGTCACGAGTTGCTCGAGTTCCCGCAGTTTTTCCTCGAAATTGAAATCGTTTTTCCTGTCGTTTGTATTTGGGTTCATGGTTTCGTCCCGAATGATTGCGCATGCCGCCCATGGCGCGAGTGTATCGGCTTCGACAAGTCCCGGCCTTGCCAATCCAGTCGCCGAGCATAGCTCGGCGCCGCTCGGGGCCGCGCACGAAGCTGGCGCCTCATAAACGCTTGCCCTCGCCCATGGCAAGTCGTTGGGCCGATCAAGAGCTTCGCTCTTGAAAGGCTGCGCCGGCCAGGCCCAACCCCTGCATGACTATGTCGAGATCGGTAACTATTCCCACAACTTCGCCCGCTTCGACCACGGGCGCCACCCTGATGCGGAATCGTTCGAACAGACGCGAAGCGTAACGTATATTCATGCCCGGATGCACGGACAGCATCGGCTTGCTCATGATTTCGTAGATGCGCACGCGTTCCGGCGAGCGGTCCGGGCCGATCACCTTGCGCACGATGTCGGTGTGCAGCACGAGGCCGTATTCGTCGTTTTCATCGCGCCGTTCGACGATCATGCAACGCGCGTCGGCTTCGCGCATGCGCAGAAACGCTTCCGCCACGGTATCCATTCCGCTGACGCGGATATAGCGCTGGTTCATGACTTCGCGGACTGTTACCACGTTCTTGTCGCTCATTTGCTTGTCTCCAGAATTTTTTCGCTCATATTCTCTTGCCCAACTCCTGCGCGAGCCTGTTGACCTGCGTCGACACGCCCACGACGTCTTCAACGTCGAGTTGAATGGCAATCCCGGCGCCGGACTTTTCCTCGAATTCCCCTGCCTTGCAGATCTCTTCAAGTATATGACGGCTCATATGCTGTTCCACCGTGAACAGCACGATATCCCGGCGCGAGTCCAGCGACAGTCCGAATATGCCTTTCGGCGCGTCCAGACCTTCGCCTCGGGCGGTGGGGATAATGGTAGCCCCGGTCGCTCCGTGGTCGCGCGCAGCCTTGACGACCTTGTCGGTCAGCCGGTCATCGACAAAGGCCACGATCAGTTTGAAATTCATTTGCGGGATCCTCCAGATCGGCCCTTCCGGGCCATGTATACCGAAAGCTGGGCATACGCCAGCACGCTGATGATGGCGAACGGGGCGGCGAAGGCGATCAGCCCGAAACCGTCGATCAGCGGATTACGCCCCGGCACCGCCCCGGCCAATCCGAGGCCGAGCGCGGCAACCAGGGGCACCGTAACCGTGGATGTGGTCACGCCGCCGGAATCATAGGCCAGCGGGACCATTTTTCGCGGCGCCATGGCAGTCTGTATCACTACTACAATGTAACCGGCAATGATGAACCAGTGAATCGGCAGCCCGTAAATAATCCGGTAGACGCCCAGGGTAATGCCGGTCGCGACGCCGAGGGCCACCGCGATGCGCAGGCCCAGGATGCCCACCGAACCGCCGGAAATTTCGCCGGCCTTGCCCGCCACCGCGATCAACGAGGGTTCGGCCATTGTGGTGCTGAAGCCGATGGCGAAAGCGAACAGATAAATCCATCCGTAATCGAGCCAGCCCGAACCGCCGGCGGTTGCCTGATTTATGAGTTGTTCGGCCATGCCGCGGCCAAGGGGAAAGATAGCCGTTTCCAGGCCGATCAGAAACAGCACGATGCCGAGCACCACGAATACGAATCCGATCAGTACCCGGGCCGGATTGGCCAGGCTCCGGCGCAGCACCAGGAACTGAAACACGACGATGACGAGCACGATGGGCAATACGTCGCGCAAGGTGCCGAACAAGGTCGAGAATGTGAGTTCGACCCAGTCCATCAGTTCGCGACCATGCCATAGCCCATGACGAAGATCATCGGCGTCAGGGAAGCGAATGCAATCAGGCCGAATCCGTCGAGCATCGGATTGCGGCCGCGAATAGAACTTGCCAGACCGACGCCGAGCGCGGTGACCATGGGCACGGTGATCGTGGAGGTGGTTACCGCGCCGGAGTCATATGCGATGCTGATGATCTCCCGTGGAGCGAAAGCGGTCATGACTACGACGAGAGCGTAACCGCCGATGATCAGCCAATGAATCGGCCAACCCTTGAGGATACGGATCACGCCGATGACGATGGCAATTCCGACGGCAAAGGCGACGACAAAGCGCAATTCCAGCGCATATCGCGCTATCGCCGCAGGATCGCCGGCAATGACGCCTGCTTCGGCCGCCGCCCGCGCCGCCTCGGCGCAGATCGCGATCAGTGCGGGTTCGGCGACCGTGGTGCCGAAACCCAGGGCGAAAGCGAACGCCAGCAGGGCGGTGAGGCTGCCCTTCCGCACGAACCCGTTCGCCATGCTTTCGCCGAGGGGAAACAGCGCCATTTCGAGCCCGGCCACGAACAGGGTCAATCCCGCCGCGACGCATAACAGCCCAGCCAGGATCGTCAGGAAATCGTCGGGCGCCTGACCGAGCACCAGGATCTGAAAGAAAGCGATTACCGTAATGATCGGCGCGAGGTCGCGGATGCTGTCGCCGAGCGCGCGCGCGAGATTGCGCAATATCGGCGGCAGGCGGAACCTGAAAGGCATCCGCAATCGGGGTCGGGGCGGCAAACCCGGCGATAGTTGAAAGTTGAAGGCCATTGACCGTCCAGTGGGGCGCATGGCGGGCGGTGCGGAACGATGGGCAATATATGCGAATTGCCTCTTTGCTTCAATGCTCGCCCGCTGTGCGGGAACGCGGGATTCTGCGGGAGATTCCGCGACTCCGCTTCGCTGCGCGCAAAATGAAAGTAATAAAAAGCGTGGCGCCCACGCGAAAAAATAGCCGCCATGCCGCGCGCGATCGCGGAATCCATCATCGTGCATCGTGGAGGGATTTCGCGCCGGTGGCGCAAAGTGCTACAGTGTCGCGACGAACAAGGCCGGATTGATTTCATGGGGTGGAAGAAGGTCGGCAAACGCCGAACCATTCGCTGGCTGATCGTTTTGCTGCCATTCGCGCTGGTGGCCGCTTGCGCGCTGATCGACGGTCCGCCGGAGCCTCCGGGCGGTGGCTCGGGCGCCATTGCCGGCGTCGGCGAGACACGGCGGCTCGGCGACATCGAATATGTCGAAGTCGCTCCGTCGGCCGGCGAAATCCGTCAACTGCTGGTTCTGGTGCATGGCGCGCCTGGTTCCCTGCGCGCTTTCCGCTCCTATCTCACGGATCCGCTGCTGCGGGAACATTTCCACATGATCTCGGTCACCAGGGTAGGCTGGGCCGCCGGCGCCGAACGCAAGGAACCGTCTCTTGAAGCCCAGGCCCGCGCTCTGCGGCCAATCCTGGAGATGGACCGCTCCGGCCGCGGCGCGATTCTCATGGGGCACTCCTATGGCGGCCCCGTAATCGCCCGCGCGGCTATGGACCATACCGAACTGGTCGGAGGACTCGTTTTCGTCGCCGCCACGGCCGACCCGGAAATGAGCGGGCCGCGCTGGTACAACTATATGAGCTTCTGGTGGCCGGAGTTCGTTCTCGGCGACCGACTCATGGGCGCCAACGACGAAATCATGGCGGTACGACCGCAGCTCAAGGAAATGCTGCCACGCTGGGAAGAGCTCACCATGCCGGCATTGATCGTGCAGGGCGACGAGGATACCCTGGTGCATCCGGAAAACGCCGACTTCCTGCGCGAACGACTGGTGAACTCCCGATTGCTGCCGCGCCCCGGCGGCGATCATTTCATTCTTTGGGGTGATATGCCGGTAATTCGCGACGCTATCATCGACACATTTGCGCCGGTGGCGCCTTGAACAAACCCGCGGAACTCCCAAAGAGATTCCGCGGCCACGCTTCGTTTCGCGCGGAATGACGGCGACCACCGGCAGCGAGCGGCCGGAGTTGCCGACTCACAGCAATATCTGCGGCGCTCGGGTTTATCCTCCAAAGTTGGCGGTCAGGGTCAAGCCATAGGAACGGCCCATGTTGGAGAACGTGCTCCAGCTTCCACCCTGAAAAACCGAATCGAACACCAACTGGTTGCGAACGACATCACCGAGATTTCTGGCCCAGATCGTGGCGCCCCAACGACCGTCGCTGGAGTTCACGCCCAGGGAGGCGTTGAGCAAATTGAAGGCGCCCCTTATTTTCTCGGGATCCAGGTCGGAGCCCGTGTTCGCCTCGCCAACATGGGAAAAATTCATGTTGAAGTTATAGCTCCAGCCGGTGTTCGCGATCTCATCCTCGATAAACAGCGCGGCGGTTCCCTGCCATAGCGGCGACTGGGTGAGGCGCTTGCCATTGAGGGATTCGTCTCCGACTGCGCCATAACGCGCATCCGCGTATGTGGCGCCGAAAGAGAGGGTCGCAATCCCGGTGATCCGATACAGACCCTCGACCTCCACGCCTTGCGAAGAGACCTCGGGAAGGTTGCCGACCGTAAAGCCAAGCCCGGTGAACGTGTTCAACTGGAAGTCCTCGAAGTCCGAATGGAACAGCGCGGAATTCAGCGTCAGCCGGTTATTGAAAAAGATACCCTTCAAACCGATTTCATAGCTGTTCGACAGTTCCTGGTGGAAGCGGCTCTGGTCGGCGAAATCGCCGTTGGCGTCGCGGTTGCCCACGGCTTCCTGGTCCAGGTTGTAACCACCGGCCTTGTAGCCCCGCGAGTAGCTCAGATAGGTATTGATATTTTCATTCAGTTGGTAGCCCAACTTGAGAGTGCCGGTCAAAGCGTCCTCGGCCTGGGAGTTGGTCCAACTGGAGTTGTCGCACAGGCTGGGGATGGGAACCGGGCCGCAGAACGGATCGTCGATGGGCGTCCCCCAGACCGGCGCCCCATTGATGACCGCGCCGGCCGTTTTCTCCTCGTCGTTGTAGCGCAGACCCAATGTGACGTCGAATCTGTCGGTCGCATGCCAAGTGCCGTGAGAGAAAAGAGACCAGCCTTCGGTTTCCGAGAAATACACGGCGTCGTATCCCTGATTCGGCGTTTGACCGGATGAATTCACGCGGCCGGCGGGATTGCCCGAGAGAACCGGAATGAGCGCCGTGCCCGCGCCCAGCACAGCGCTCAGGTAGGCGGGCCCCTGGGAACCCATCACGACCATCTCGTCCGAATCCAGATCTTCCGTGAAAAAATAGGCGCCGAAAAGCCAATCCAAAGTGTCCGTGGAACCGAATAGCTGCAGTTCCTGGCTGAAGTTCCTGAAAGTTTCGTCAACGTCCTGCGGCAACAGGAGATCCGCATCGCCGAAGTCAATGTCCTGAGCGCGGAACACATGGTATTTCCGCTGGGCGGTGATGGAGCGGAACCGCATGCCGTCATTCACTTCCCAGTTGATATCGAGCGAGATCCCCTCGTCTTCCACATCTTCAAAGGGACGATGATTGACGCCGACTTTGACGTCCTCGTCATTCCGGAAGGGAGTGATATTGCCGCCAAGCGCTTCAACGACCGCGCCCGTGGGTCCGTTGATGAAATAAGCGGCGGGACAGCAATCTTCATTCCGTTCGGTATGGTCCACGATCAGACGGGCGCTTAGCGCATCGCTGGGTTGCCACAGAGCCTGCGCCTTGAGCGTGTAGCGGTCGCGACTGTCGAATGCGTCGGCGCCGTCGAACGTTTCGTAAAATCCATCGCGATTCAGCCGGCTGCCGGCGATACGGAACGCCAATTGCTCCGACGCCGCGAAGTTCGCATTCCCCCGAAGCTGGTGCATCCCATAGTTGCCCGCGCCGGCCGTGACCGAAGCGGAGTTGTTGAATTCCGGTCGCCTGCTGACGATATTGAGCGCGCCGGCCACCGTGTTCTTGCCGAAAAGCGTGCCCTGCGGACCCCGCAAGACCTCGACGCGTTCGATATCGACCATGTCGTTGAACGCAAGACCCGCGCGCGAGCGGTAGACTCCATCGATGAATGTGCCGACGGCGGCCTCGAGTCCCGGGTTGTTGCCCGTGGTGCCGACCCCGCGGATTCGGATCGTGCCGCCATTGGAAGTCGAGTTCGAACTGTAGATTGCAACGCTCGGCGCCACTTCCTGCAATCCGTAAAGATCCTGGACCCCCCTTCTTTCCAGATCGTCGCCGGAAAACGCGCTGACGGCGATGGGTATATCCTGGATCGATTCTTCCCGTCTGGTTGCGGTGACGACAATCTCCTCAACCTGTATTTCAGCGGCAAACGCGCCGGGAGCAAGATTGCAGGTACAAATCCCCACGGCGAAGATAAACAGACGTCTCATTGGTTCCCCCTTGTGTATAACCAAACTGTCAACTTGTTTTGTGTTGACCTTGAACCGGATTCTACAACACCTGCGAAGTTGGCACATGCGAGGCCGGGAAGGCTTGTCCGTGTTTTGCGAGAGCGCTGGATGCATGAAATCGATCTTCCGCCCGAATCGGCGCGGGAATGCGATACCGCTAACCTGATCGTCGATTCGTTGATAATATCGGCCCATGGGTTGCTCGCCGGTCGCTCGCGCGAGATGCGTCCATTACGATTTCGAGGAATTCGATGTAACCGGCTCGCAGCGATATCCGCGGCGTTTCATGGTCGAAAGCGGTGAGTGGCGCGATCTGATTGTGAAACTGGAGGAAGGAGTATGGAACTGGTAGCTGTAGTCATCATGCTGGCGCTGGTGGAATTCATGGGATTCAGCATCGCCGTGGGACGAGCGCGGCAAAAATTCGATGTGCAGGCGCCGGCCACCACCGGGCATCCCGAGTTCGAACGCTATTTCCGCGTTCACATGAACACGCTCGAACAACTCGTGATCGTCATCCCGGCGATGGTGATCTACGCCCATTTCGGCAACGCCGCGATAGCCGCGGCCGCCGGACTGGTGTTCGTCATCGGCAGGTTGCTGTATTTTCGCGGCTACATCGCCGACCCGAAAAAGCGCAGTCTCGGGTTCGGGATCGGCGGGCTGGCGACAATGTTCCTGATGGCGGCGGCCCTGGTCAGCGCGATCATGAGTTTGTTGTAGCGCGCAAGCGCCCCCGGACATACCGGTCTTTCCCGGGAGGCAGAGAGGCCTGCAGCCGCGGTGGTAAAGTACCTCTACCGTGTAGCCAAGGCTTTCGTATCCCTTGATGCGTTTGGCGCCCATGCGGTTGAGCGTCGGCACGGCGTGGTCCAGATAATCGTAGACCCGCACTTCCCGCTTTTCCGGGTGCAAGCGGTGCAGCCGGCCGACGTATTGCGTCAGCGTTCCCCTCCACGACACCGGCATTGCCAGGAAAAGTGTGTCGAGACGGGCGTCGTCGAAGCCTTCTCCGACATAACGCCCGGTTGCGATCAACACTCTTTCCCCGCATTCGGATGCGTCTTTGAGGCGCTGCATGACCTCGCGGCGCTGTTTGGTTCCTATGCCTCCATGGAGCAGCAATACGTTGCCCGCGACCCCCTCAAGTCTTTCGGCGAACCGGCGGGCATGGTCCTTTCTCTCGGTGAGGAGAATCGGTGGGCGCCCTTCCTATAGCACAGCCAGAATGTCATGGAATATCAGCGCATTGCGTTCTTCATCGTCTGTCAGTGCGGCATAGACTTGCCGAATCGTCGGACGTTCCGCATCGATGCCCTCCGGCAGCCGAAATTGCGTCGTGCGCAAGATTGCCGTATGCCGGAACCGGCGGCGAAGAGCCTCCGACTTGGCGCTGGTCTTGAATCGGACAGGACCGCACTGCATGAAAACGATCGGGTGATGGCCGTCCCTGCGCGTAACTGTCGCTGAAAGTCCCAGCACATACTTCGCCTTCGCTCGGCGAACCACCGCTTCGAAGCTAACCGCCGACAGGTGGTGGCACTCGTCGACGATCAAATGCCCATAATCGGACAAAACGTCGTCCACCGCACCTCCGCGTTCGAGGCTTTGCAGCGTGGCCACGTCGATAATTCCATCGGGTTTCCGCTTGCCGCCGCCGATCCGCCCGATCTGGGAAGAAGGCAGGTCGAGGAACGCTCCAAGCTGCGCAACCCATTGCTCCAGCAATTGTCGCCTGCGCACGAGAACCAGCGTGTTCACGCCTCTTTCGGCGATCAGCGCGGAAACAGCGGAAACGTCGTTCGAACGGACAATTTCTATTGGAGAAGGGCCGCCGCGCCGCCGGACGATTATTCCCTTGCGTTCAAGGCTTCGTTTTCGAGCTTTTTCTTTTCTGCTTCGGTGATAGATTCGGCTTGACCCGTAAGCACGGAGGCGGGCTCGATTGGCACGAGGCGGGCAACGGGTGTGTCGCGGTCGAGGATCAGAACGGACTCTCCGGATTTGACCTGGCGCAGATAAGCGCTCAGACTGTTTTTCAATTCGGATATTTTGGCTTGGATCATGGATATGGTTCGTTTCAAGCTACTTGGACATGTTAGCCAGGCTCTGGAAGAGGTTCAAACAAAAATGCCTGTCTGTCTCGCCGCCTTCGGTCAGAAGTCGAAAATGGTCTGCCGCAAAGCCGTATCATCAGAGCGAGCGTATGCGGGATTTATGCGGGATTGTATATAGCAGCTGCAAATCGGTTCGCATAGAATAGAAGGGGACGTACAATGTCCGGCCAAGACACAGCAGTATGCCCGCCAAGCAGATAGCAGAATTTACGGAGTTCAAAGATGATCGGGAAATGCTTCTTCACAGCTACGTTTGTGCTTCTGTTATCAGCCTGCGGTCCTGGCGATGAAATAGACGCCACCAATGGCGATACTCTCAGAGAAAGCCTGAATCGCATAGCTGAAGATATGCCTGAAGCGTCGCGGCAGAGTTTCGGGCGGGATGTCCTGCTCACCGTTGAGTTTGCAAGAGACGGCGTGGATGGAATTGGCAGACGAGACCTTTATAGCAATGATTACACGATGCTATTTGTATCAGACGAACAAGCAGGCATCTTTTCCACATTTGCTATCGCGGGATTCGAGCAAATGGTATTACAGGCGGGTTCCGCACTGGATGGGAAGTCACCGGCTCATCTAGCCCGAGATGCCAAGGAAATTCGATCCGCTTACTTTTCAAGTTTTGCTGAAGAAATCCAAACAGCAAATACTGAACTTCGGGCAGCGCTAAATGAAATTCCCGTCAAGATTGCGGCACACCAAGATCTTTATGAGAAAACTTCGGCTCATATAGACAATCTTGAGATACAACGCGCAAGCGCAATTGATAACGTAAGGATTGTAAATATCTCATACACCCGCAACGGTTATTGGGTTTTCATTCAGGGGATCACGGATGTGACCAACTATCATTCAGATCCCATCAAGGAAGTGAGCTTTCGCCTAAATTTTCCACTACTACCAGAGGTCCGCGGCCACTATCTTCGCGCAGATTTCGCATTGTCGTTTGACGAGCCGATTCCCACAGGTGAGACTCGCACAGCTCTTTCCTTTGAGAAAGAAATAAGTCTGGACATGCTGAGTGTTTATCGTGAGCAAGGAGCAGAGCCTGTTTCTTTCGCTTCTCTTTATGGCAATATTGATCTGGGTCCGCCTGAAGTGGACTTTAGATCGTATGACCGGCACTATCCGTCTATAAACCTGCAGCCAACACGCGATGACTTAAGATTGGTTGACGGCCATGACGCCCAACTGGAGGCGTGCGAGCAAGAGAAGACTCAATTCGAAGAGGCAATCGCTACCAATGATGCGTTGTTGATACAAATACAGTTGCTAGTGGAAGAACCGGCGCCATTCGATGGGGAAATTGCAAGTCCGTTAAGAGGAACGTTTGGATTTTATTCAAGATGCTGATACAGCGTGCCCTGAAGCCCTACAGCTATTTCGCCCCTGTTGAACCCCCCGCCGCCGTTCAGTAGACTTCATGGCTCGTTGCGAAACCCGCTTGCCCGTGTGCGCGGGGCCTTGCGACGCAATCAATCGGCTTCGAGGAAATTTTGATGGCGCTTAGAATCAATGACATGGCACCGAACTTCACCGCCAGCACGACCCATGGCGAGATCGATTTTCACGAGTGGCTGGGAGACCAGTGGGGCGTGCTGTTTTCCCACCCCAAGGACTTCACGCCCGTGTGCACCACGGAGTTGGGCTACATGGCCGGACTCGAAGCGGAGTTCGCCAAACGCAATTGCAAAATCATCGGCCTGAGCGTGGATCCGGTATCCAGCCATGAAGCCTGGGCCGGCGATATCGAGGATGTGCAGGGCCACAAGGTCAACTATCCCATGATCGGAGACCACGACCTCGCCGTGGCGAAGTTGTACAACATGCTGCCGGCGGACGAGCCGGGCACTTCGGAAGGCCGCACGCCGATGAACAACGCCACCGTGCGTTCGGTATTCATCATCGCGCCGGACAAGACCATCAAGTTGATGCTCACTTATCCGATGACCACCGGCCGCAATTTCGACGAGATCCTGCGGGTGCTCGACTCGATGCGGTTGACCGCGAAACACAAGGTTGCGACGCCGGTGAACTGGCGGCAGGGCGAGGACGTGATCATCGTTCCCGCGGTTTCCAACGAGGAAGCCGAGCAGTTGTTTCCCGAAGGCTGGACGACGGTCAAGCCCTATCTGCGCACGGTCAAGCAGCCCTCTGAGTGATCGGAACTCTCACTTTGCCGCTGGGACTCTGCGCTTCGCTCCGCGCAGAATGACCCCTGATTTAGTCGGGTAGCGCAAAGGCCACGAGTTCCGGCGCGTACAGCCGGTCGCCGATGGCGGCGACGATGAACTGCCGGCCTTCCTGCATGTAGGCAATGGGCGCGCCGTAAAAAGGCCATTCGCCATCGGTGGCGCCGGTCTGGGCGGCGCCGGCAAGCGGCCACCGGAGCATAAATCCCCATTTGGAAAAGTTGATCGGTGCCTCAATTCAAATTACTATGAAGTCGTTTACATACATTGGGGTTAGTATCAATCATGCCTCAGCAAGTGACAGCACGCACGATTGCCCGACCCGGTGATAACTGCTCTGGATGCGGCGGCGCAGCAACTCCGGCGTAGCCGGGCGGACGTGATTCGCCTGGCCGTAGAGCACTATCTCGAAGACTTTGACGATCTTTCCGTAGCTATCGACCGACTCCGAGACCCAAGCGACCCGGTTCTGGACTGGGATAAGGTTCGGCGTGATCTTCCGTCAGACGCTGACGAAGTCTCCGGTTTCAGGATCGGCAATCCAGAGGGCGCCTGTGGCGATGTCAAACCACCAGCCGTGGAGGGTCAGTTTGCCGCTGGTTTCGAGATCTTGCACCCAGGGATGAGCGCGGAGGTTTTCGAGCGATTTGAGCACTGAACATTGCTCGGCGTGGCGGGCCAATTCATCGTTCGACAACTCGCCGTGCGCGGCAATGACTTCTTCGCAGGTCGGCACGGCCACGGTAGTCCACTTGTGCAGGCAGTAATCTTCCGGCACGACATCGTGCAAGGCTTCGTCGAGCGCGGCTCTGACGCCGGCGCAACCGGAATGGCCGCAGACGATGAGGGCCGGGATTCCCAGAGTTTTCAGGCCCAGTTCCACCGCTGCCATTACTCCGCTGTCCATGCTGTCCGTGTCCGGCGGGGGCACGAGGTTCGCTACCTGGCGCACAACGAGCAAGTCGCCCGGGCGAGCGCCGAAAATGAGCGCCGGATCGACGCGGGAGTCGGCGCAGGCGATCATCATGGCGCCGGGCTGTTGCCCGCCAGACAGACTCGGCATTAATGCGCCGGATCCGCCGTACTCTCGTTCGCGAAACGATCTGACGCCCTGCAACAGGGCCTCAATGGCGTTCTGGCCTGGAGAGACGGGGTCGTTCATGGGGCGGCAACATTATTACGATTGAGCCCCGTCTTGCAAGCGGCTTATCTTGGTGGCTCATCTTGGTGGCTCATCTTGGCCGTACTCTCACAATTCCTGCTCCAGGGCTTGTCCGGCCATCGTGCGGCTTTATGTCATGCAGAAACGCGGTATTTTCAAGACCACGGTCTCGCGTGAATTGGTCGCGGCGGTTACCTTGCTGCCCCAATGTCTGGCCGCGTGAATCGCCAGCCCGCCCCAGCCGCAGCCCACTTCGAGCAGGTGATCGTCCGGCCGTAATTCGAGCAGCTCGCAGATGCGGTTCAACTTGTGCAATTGCGCTTCCGCGGCGGTCTTGCGCGTTAGCGCTCGGTTTTCGATCGTTTTTGCCGCCGCGAACCGGACGGTCCCTGTCATATTTTTGCAATGAAATTGTCGCGATTCTGAAACACGTCATGCCTATGATTGCCGCAACCCGAACAGTTTCAGCAACAGGATTTTCTCGGAATCGAAATGGATCTCAAGCAATGCAGCGCGGCCACCCTTGCCACTTGGGCGATGCTGGCGATTTCCACCCTTTCGAACCAGGCAAGCGGTCAACATAGCGAGTTGGCCACGGCCGGCGCGAGTCGGGAAGCAATTTTCACCGGCGGCGCCACGATCAACGGCGGCGTCAGCTATTTACCGGTCGTGCCCGCGTCCGAACCGGCGGATCTGATTGTCACGATGCATCCCGCGCCGGCGGATGTCGGTCGGAAGGCCGACATATACGTTATCGTCCGCGCGCCGGGGCAGGGCTTTTTCCAGAAGACCGCCGATGGTGTGTGGTTGCCTCTGGATCTGGAAGATCCCGGCAGTTTGCGTCCATATGCGACAAAAGATCTGGGCGTTACCGAACGAATCGAGGTTATTGACGATCTGATCGGAGAAGACGCCAATCTGGCGGGAGTCACCTTGAGCGGCCATGTTGCCTACGCCACCGGCGGCAGTCTCGACACTTTGACCTGGAACGATATCTCTACGCCCGCGCTGCTGACCATAGCCCAATCCGCCGCCGATTCCTGTCCGGCGAATACTTATCCCGCCATTGAGGGCTCAAGTTTCAGGAACAGGC